>CALIQO010000329.1 GCA_938044055.1 uncultured Saprospiraceae bacterium | reverse complement strand
CCCATGAGTACAGCCCAGTCTCCCACGTAGTAAATTTTAGCCATAGGAATTATGGTTTAAGTGCACGATATATTTTTTGTAAAAACTCGCCTCTCAGCTTGGGTTCTAGCCATCGGGTTACAATCATTAGGTCTGCTTCTTGATCGATGAATATAAAATTCCCTCCGAATCCTGCTCCATAGAATAAATGGTCAGGGACATCTTCAACACTGCGCTCTCCCTTATTAAGCCACCACATATATCCATAACTGGGATAGGGTTCTGATGGAGTAGTCGCATCCTTGATCCACTTTTCAGAAACCAGTTGCTGGTCTTTCCATTTTCCATTTTTTAAGAATAAGTAGCCGAACCTCGCTTGATCCATTGTATTGATGAACATGCCTCCACCAGAATGGCCACCACCGCTTACAGATTGAACCTGGGCGCCATCTACTAAGGTAAAGGAATGATCATAACCATACCACCTCCATGTTGTAGATGCTCCGATAGGATCCATTATTTTCTCTTTTAAAACTTGAGGCAGTGGTTTTCTCCACACTTGTAGCAATGCATATGCTAGCACATTGACCCGTACATCGTTGTATTCATATTCTGTTCCTGGCGCTTGAAGGTCTCGAAACTTCCAGTCATCGAGAGATCCTTCTCTGGGTGGTCTGTCTGCCCAGTCTTTTACACCGAACAAGGATCCAGACCAGTTAGAACTCTGATTAAGAAGATGACGCCATGTAACTTGATCATTATGCTCTCCGGCAAATGTTCCGTCCCATACATATTTAGAAACCTTGTCATTAACGTCGTGTATCAATCCTTCTTCTATAGCTAGTGACGCAACCGTAGACAAATAACTCTTGGTTACAGAAAAGGTCATCTCTACTCTGTCTAGATCACCCCAGGATGCAACCAGCTTACCGTTTTTTATTATCATACCGGCAGGGCTTCCTCTTTTTTTAGTAGGGCCTAAAATCTTATGAAACGGTTCTCGCTTGAATCCTTCTAAAATCGCTATTCTAAGATCTTTAGACCCGAGATAATCGTTTTCTTCGGCATACTGAACAAGGGCATCAATAGAGTCTGGGATTAAACCCACAGCTTCCGCGGAAGCTTCTGGCCATGTTGTTCCTCTCTCCGGAAAATAATCTTGACCATAACTCAGGGTACTTGTTAAAAGAAAGAATAGAAAAAAGAAAGTAGCGTTTTTCATAGGTTAAATTCAAATTTTAAAATCTAGGGTTAAGATAATCGATTAAGGAGATATATTACTTATAGATTGTGATAAGTGTCTTGCGATAAAGTTGAGAGGAATTATTCTTATCATTGCAGGGAAACTCAAGCAGTGTTATGAAAGGAATTGCTAAACTTCTCTCTTCTTCTCTAGGGCTCGGATATATTCCAGGCGCACCCGGTACATATGGAGCCATATTTGGGTCTTGTGTATATGCACTGTTGCACTATTATGGAGGCAATCCTATGGAATATTATTTAATTCCTGGAATCATAATCTTTACACTGCTGGGGATATACTTCTGTGGAATCCTGGAGGAAGAATGGGGACATGATCCATCTAAAGTAGTTCTGGATGAAACGATCGGACAGTGGATTGTCTACTTGTTTGTTCCTTTTTCATGGTTGAACCTAGTTCTAGGGTTGATACTCTTCAGAATATTTGACATATGGAAACCACTGGGAATAAGGAAAATCGATAATCTAGATCATCCAGCATCTGTTATGCTAGACGATGTTCTTGCAGGTGTATACGGGTGGATAGTCTTACAAGCCATTATATACTTCACATAAAGCAACGGTAGAATAAGCTTCTTTCTCAAGAGTTTTTGCTGGTTATGGGTTTAATCGTATTTTCCGTACCGGAAAGACATTTTAAGTCCTTTGCTATTTTTTATCTTCATTCATCATAAGTATCCTATTAATTCGTTTTAATTAAAGATCTTCGATTTATGAGAAAATTCCTGACCACCGCATTATTAGTCTTTATTACTTTATCCGCTTATGGGCAGAAGTTTTCTCGTATTATTCCAGAAATTATTGTTGACAATGAAAGTATAGGGTTTCCAGACCTGGGTAACTTAGTAGCTCCGCAGTTTAGTCAGATAGATTTAAATAGGGATGGTATTCAAGACCTATTTATATTTGACAGATCAGGATTCAATATTCTGTGTTTTGTCAAGGAAGATAATGGGGTGAATTTCAATTACAGATATGCACCAGAGTATAATTCTATAGTCCCTTCCACCTTACATTCCTGGGTTAAGTTACACGATTTCAATCAAGATGGAATCATGGATATTTTCACGGCACCTTCTATTCCAGGTATACCAGGTATAGAAGTGCATAGAGGGAAAGTAGACGGAAATACGATAAGTTTTGATTTAATAACCTTTGATTATGGGGATTTCGATATTTTATTATATCCCATAAATGGCTTGTACGTTAATATATACAACAGTTTTATTGACTACCCTGGAATAGGAGATGTTGATGGGGATGGAGATACAGATGTTTTGACATTTGAAGTAGGTGGAAGTACGATCGATTACTACCGGAATTTTGCAGTAGAAGAAGGCTTAGGGGTCGATACTTTCTTGATGGATATTGAAGATCGATGCTTTGGGAAATTCGTAGAAGATGATTTTAATTCTACCATCGTGTTAAGTGCCAATCCGGAAGCTTGTGCTAACCGTATCAGAGATACGTACAATCCTAGACATGCTGGATCTACAATCAATATGATTGATATAGATAACAATGGAGTTCAAGATCTGATTATAGGTGATTTATCTTCTAATGGTGTGGTCATGCTGTATAATGGTGGCGATGTCAATAATGCTTTTATGACTCGATTCGATAACAATTATCCGAGTTACGATACACCAGTTGATATCAATGTTTTTCTAAACACCTTCACCTTGGACCTAGATGGGGACGGAGATCTAGATATGTTGGCTGCACCCAACCCGAGTAATGGAGGAGACCTTGAAAATCATATCTGGTTGTATGAGAATGTAGGACAGGATTCTGTTGAGTACACTTTAAGAACGAGCTCTTTTTTAGTTGATAATATATTAAACTTAGGTAGTTCTTCTGATCCGGCGTACAACGACATCGATGGGGATGGAGATCTAGACTTGATTATCGGTGTTAATGGGTTTAGAAAGGTAGAAGGTGGTTTCGATAGCCGACTCTATCTGTTTTCTAATGAAACTACAGGAGAACAGTTGCGGTTTCGATTGATAGATGATGACTATTTAGGATTGACCAGTATCAATACACAATCTGGTAGATTTGCCCCAGAGTTTGGAGACCTGGATAATGATGGAGATGTAGACTTGGTCGTAGGCGACCAATTAGGAAGATTAATATATTTCGAAAATGTAGCGGAAGAAGGGGCCATTCCTGATTATCCAGATTTCGTGTATAATTTTATGGATATCCGTGTCGGTCAGAATGCCAAACCACAAGTTATAGACCTAGATTTAGATGGGCTAACTGACTTAGTAGTAGGAGAAAGAAATACCAATTCTCAAGATGGTTTATTAGGTGGAATTAATTTTTTTAAAAACATCGGTGAAGTGGGCAATCCACAGTTTGACCCCGATCCAGAAGTAGGTGGTAATACATCTGTATTGGGCGCTGTTTTTACGAGAGATCCACTTGAGACCGTCGGTTCTACCTCACCATACTTTTTCAAATTAGAAGAAGACTATCTTCTTGTTACGGGAACCGAGTCTGGAATTATGCGGTCTTACGGTAACATAGAAGATGATTTATACGCAAGGTACGATACCTTGAATTTAAATATACTTCCTTTCCAGGTAGGAGCTGAAACGACTGTAACGGGAGGTGATATTAATGGCAATGGATTGATCGATATAACTGTAGGAAGCAATCGAGGAGGCATCCATTTTTTTGATTCTAATATACGGCTAGACGGGACATCTTCTAATCCTAATTTAGAAGAAGAAATTGCGATACTTGCTTATCCTAATCCTACCTATAATGGTGTTGTAGAGATATTGTCTGAAAAGGTAATCGAAAAAATTGATGTCTATGATTTACAAGGGAGATTCTTATTCACTTCCTTTGAAAATAGAATATCCTTAGAAAACAAAGGGCTACACATATGTCAAGCCTACCTAGAAGGTGGAGGAGTAGCGAACATTAAAGTTGTCAATTTATAGGGATTGCTATTTCTGTTCTTTCCATGCTTCTACGGTGTCGTCTATATATCCGTCTTGATTTTGTCTCTTGTAAAATGCTTGCCCTGATTTTTTCATTTCTTCGACATACTGAAGTGCAAGCGTATTATTGTCTTGCAAGCTCATAAGTCTAGCTTGGGTCCATAGCAGATGTCCACTTACATAATCTTGAGGATAGAATTGCTTGTTCCACTCGACTACATTCTGCTTATGCTTTTTAGCCATGTCTAACCAGTCTTCCGCAAGATCTAAATTGCTTTTTAAGTCAATAAGATGCTCTGCGCCTTGGAGATAGACGATCCATTTTATGTTTTCATCAACAGCTGCTGCTCGCTGTACGATGAGGTTCTTAAGTTCTCCGATGTA
>CALIQO010000328.1 GCA_938044055.1 uncultured Saprospiraceae bacterium | reverse complement strand
TGGTTCGATGCACTTCTTCTCTGCTGAAAAAAATTACTTCGGAGGAAATGGTATAGTAGGAGCACAGATACCTATCGGTACAGGTATAGGACTAGCAGAACAATATAAAGGTACAGACAATGTTGCGGTAACTATGTTCGGAGATGGAGCAGCAAGACAAGGTGCATTGCACGAGTCTTTCAATATGGCTATGACCTGGAAGTTGCCTGTGGTTTACATCTGTGAAAACAACCATTATGCGATGGGAACTAGTGTAGCTAGAACAACGAATGTTATGGATCTAGCTAAGATGGGATTGTCTTATGACATGCCTTCTGAGTCTGTTGATGGCATGAGTCCAGAAGCATGTCATGAGGCACTTAAGCGTGCTGCCGATCATGCACGATCTGGAAAAGGTCCATATTTCTTAGAAATTGAGACCTATAGATATAGAGGGCATTCTGTATCAGATCCAGCGAAGTATAGAACCAAGGAGGAACTTAACAGCTACAAGGATAAGGATCCGATTTCTGTAACTGAAAAGAAAATAGTCTCTCAGAAGATAGCAACTCAAGCAGAAATTGATATAATCAAAAATGCCATTGAAGTAGAGATAAAGGATGCTATGGAATTCGCTGAGAACAGTGATCTCCCATTGCCATCAGATTTATACGAGGACAATTATGTCCAGAAAGATTATCCATTTATAACAGATTAATTTCTTTAGTTAAAGAAACATTCCTATGTCATTAAAATGTGGAATTGTAGGACTCCCCAATGTGGGCAAGTCTACCCTATTCAATGCCCTTACATCAGCTAAAGCGCTGGCGGCGAATTATCCATTCGCAACGAAAGATCCCAATGTAGGGATGATTACGGTACCAGATCCTAGATTAGATAAACTAACTGAAATAGTTAACCCTCAGAAAACGATTCCTACTACTGTGGAAATCGTAGATATCGCAGGATTGATTAAAGGAGCAAGTAAAGGAGAAGGACTCGGTAATCAATTCTTAGGCAATATCCGTGAAGTGGATGCCATACTGCATGTTGTCCGTTGTTTCGACAATGACAATGTTATCCATGTAGATGGAAGCATTGATCCAGTAAGAGATAAAGACATCATCGATACTGAATTGATATTTAAAGATCTTGATACTTGTGAAAAAAGGTTAGAAAAACTAAAAAAGCAGGCTAAGAGTGGTGATAAAGGAGACATTAAAAATGTTGAAACAGCTGAAGCCTTTAAAGCCCATTTGGAGCAAGGAAAAACGGCTCGCTCTTTTTCTTTAGAGGAAGATCAGATTGATCTGTACAAGGAAATGTACTTCCTTACTGCTAAACCTATACTGTATGTGTGTAATGTCGATGAAGATTCTGCCATTTCGGGAAATGATCACACGCGCGCATTTGCGGAAGCAGTGAAAGACGAAGATGCAGAAGTATTACTAGTCAGCGCTGGTATAGAAGCAGATATCTCAGAGCTTGAAACCAAAGAAGAGCGATTAGAATTCGTACAAGAAATGGGACTAGAGGAACCTGGTGTAAACCGATTAATCAACTCTAGCTACAAGTTACTAAAGCTCATCACATATTTTACAGCAGGCGAAAAAGAGGTTCGCGCATGGACCATAACAATAGGCACTCGTGCACCTCAAGCAGCTGGCGTCATCCATACAGATTTCGAAAAAGGGTTTATCCGAGCTGAGGTGATTCAGTATGAAGACTTTATAAATTATGGGTCAGAAAGTGCTGTAAAAGAAGCTGGAAAAATGAGCATAGAAGGAAAAGACTATGTATGCCAGGATGGTGACATCATGCACTTCCGATTCAATGTTTAGATAAGGGTATCCACTGACTTATCTAAAATGTCATGAGGGAATTCTACGAAATTCTAATAATTGATGTTTATCTGCCATAAGCATTGCTTTTTAATTTCTACTTTAGCTCTCGTCCTATTGAGTTTTAATTGTAGATAATTTTCATTGAAAAGTAATTCTCGATATGGCATCATTGATTCCCTATAATGGAAGCTTGACACGTCTTCAAGCTAAACATCTTATTTCTAGAACTAAAATTGGTTACACACGTATAGAAGTCGATCAGATAACTGGCTCTAATGCTTCTACTGTTATTGATTCTTTATTTAACGATGCAGAAACCACTGTTCCTCCTCCCTTAGATCCAGAAACCGGAACTACCTGGGTTTATGATCCTAGAAATCATGAAACCAGCAGTTCCAACAATGTACTGAAACGATCTTTCAAAGCATGGTGGTGTGATTTAATGGTCAATGATAATTCCATTATGGAAAAACTTGTGCTTTTTATGCACACGAATATCCCTACGTCTGACAAAGCATACTTCGGTCAGATGGAGTTGAGTTTTCACCAATTACAGTTATTCCGAATATATGCACTCGGTAATTTTAAGACCATGTGCCGAAAACTACTTAAGGACATTGCCATTAATAAATACCTAAGTGGTTTTTCCAATCGAGAAGGAAGTGTCAATGAAAATCTTGGTCGCGAATTTTTAGAATTATTCACTATAGGTAAAGGCAGTTACAATGGAATACTCAATTATACAGAGGACGATGTTATTCAAGCTGCTAGAATACTTAGTGGAGCTCAGTCTGACTCTGATGCTTATAGAGTAGATGCAGATACAGGACTGTTTACCTGTCACTATACGGAAAGAAGGCATGACTCAGAAGACAAGCAATTCAGTGCTTCATTCAATAACACCTTGATTGTAGGTAGAGAAACAGAAGCTGATATCGAAGAAGAATTGGACGAATTCGTAGATATGATTTTCGCTAAAAGAGCTACCGCTATTCATATGGCCAGAAGGATGTACCGCTTTTTTATTTCTACGACAATCTCACAAGAAGTTGAGTCTGATATTATTGAACCTTTGGCGACTACTATAATTGAAAACAACTATGTTCTAGAACCTGCATATAAGCAATTGCTGAAGAGTCGTCATTTTTTCGCTGAAGACGGTACAACTCAGAACAATATTATAGGAGCAATGATTAATAGCCCACAAGAATTGATATACAATATGGTAAAGCAATTTAATATGTATATCCATGATAAATCTAATCTTACGAATTGGGTGGATGCCATGCAGCGAATCAATCAGTTCGTTGAAGACAATGATATGTCCTTATTCAACCCTAACGATGTCGCAGGATGGAGTGCTTATTATCAAGAACCCGATTATGATAAAACTTGGATCTCTTCCACAACAATCGTCAATAGATATGATGCGGTAGAAAGATTGATCAGAGGAAGAAGGAAAGATGGGTTGCTACTTGTCCAATTGCAACCTCTAGCATATTGTGAAAACTCAAGTTATGTCAGCAATCCCCAGGATCCTGTGATGCTAATAAAAGAGCTCACAGATTACTACTTTATATGGCCCCCATCAGCAGAGAGACTGGCTTCATTCAAAGTATTTCTTGTGGACGAAGGTTTTCCTGATTACTACTGGACTTCTGAATGGTACGGTTATGTTAATTCGGGTGATGATCGCGTGGTGAAACCCCGGCTGGAATCCCTATTCAAAGCTATCCTAGAATCACCTGAAGCTCAGGTTAAGTAATTCCTTTCTCTCACACAACCACAATAAAATAAAATGCGCAGAAGATCATTTATAAAAAACGCAAGCTCAGCAGCCTTAGCTCCTATAATCTTAAACGGGCTTCCTGTTAAAGCTTTCTCCAAATCAAGTATATTAAACATGCTTCCTCCTAATACAGAAGGGGAAGATAGGGTTATTGTCCTAGTACAATTGCATGGAGGAAATGATGGATTAAATATGATTATTCCACTAGATCAATACGGTACCTATTTCGAACAGAGGACTAATATTGCCATCCCAGACACAGGCGCAAGAAAATACATAGATGTTGATACGACCGTTCCTGGTTCCGAGCAGCTAGGTCTACATCCAGATATGACAGGATTAAAGGCTCTTTATGATGAAGGGAAGGTAGCAGTTGTTCATTCCGTTGCTTATGAAAATCAGAATCTTTCTCACTTCAGAAGTAGAGACATATGGTGGATGGGCGGAGACGAGAATGAAAACTTAAGATCAGGATGGATGGGTAGATAC
>CALIQO010000327.1 GCA_938044055.1 uncultured Saprospiraceae bacterium | reverse complement strand
GTATGGGTTTTTCTCAAGACTGTAAATAATTCAGTGACTCTTGCTTGTTGTCATAAATCATATTTTTTATTAACTTGTTTTGTACATAAATCAGGCAGTTGGTTTTGTAATTTGAATTTTACATGTTTCCTTTTACCCTTCCCATCTTTACCATAAGAGCTGTTGATATCATATTGAGAGCAAGTTTCTGTGCAGTACCACTCTTCATGCGCGTACTTCCTGTAATGAATTCTGGACCTACATTTATCTCGATGGGATACTCACAAGCAATACTTAAGGGAGATCCTGGATTATTCGTAATACATCCGGTAAGGAGCCCTTCCGATCTACATTTTTTTATTCCTCCTATTACATAGGGCGTTGTCCCAGATGCTGCAATTCCTATTACGAAATCTTTATCAGAGATGTGATATTGGGTCAGGTCTTCCCATGCTTGTTCTGTATCATCTTCAGCATGTTCTACAGACTTCCTTATTGCTTTATCGCCACCGGCTATAAGACCGATTACCCTGTCGTGAGGATAACCATAAGTCGGTGGTATCTCTGAAGCATCTAGAATACCCAGTCTTCCAGAAGTACCAGCACCTATATAAAACAGTCGACCACCAGACTGGAAACATGGAACCAACATGCTTACCAGGCGTTCGATCTGAGGAATGATAGCTTCAATTGCTATAGCCACCTTCTGATCTTCTCTATTCATATTCTCAAGAAGATCTAGTAAACTCATGTCTTCTAGATTGTTATAAAGAGAGGCTGTTTCTGTAATTTTCTTCATCTGAAGTTTCATTATATAATCTGGATTCCTTTCTGTCTATATAGAGCGAATACATCATTACTGGGTTCAAGCTCTGTTACTAGATGATCAATTTCATCTAAGCTACATACAGCATATCTATGGCTGGTATTGAGTTTTTCAGAAATAGTAAGACACACTACTTGTTTCGAAGAGCGACACATGGCCTTTTTCATTTCACTTACTTCCCAGTCTAGTTCTGTAACTCCTCGTATAGGGTCTAGACATCCTGATCCCATAAAACAATAATCCGCATACATGCCTTGAATCATATTTATAGAAAACCCCCCAACAACAACCCTTGACTCTTTAGATAATTGTCCTCCTATTATATTAATCCTTACATCTTCAAACTGCATGAGTTGCATGGCAACAGGTAGGCTAGGGGTAATTACCGTAGCTTTCAACTTAGGAGGAAACATACGTACCATTTCAAGCGTTGTTGTTCCTCCTCCTATGAATAAGGTGTTACCATTCTTGATGAGATTTATTGCCTTCTGACCAATTATGGCTTTGTTTTTCTGAGCATATGTATTTCCAGCAAGATGAACGTAGGTGTCAAAACCCTTAGAAACTGCTCCGCCATGAACCTTGGTTATCATTCCTTTAGAATCAAGCTCTTTAACATCTCTTCTTACTGTATCTATAGAGACACCCAAGGTCTCTGCAAGATCAGGTAGAATCACTCGGTTGTGGAGCCGCACCTTATTGATTATAATTTCTTGTCTTTCTGATTTCGTCATAACATTAAAACTGCAAAGTTAAATATTCCATTTTCATGACCTAATTGCACGATAAATCAAAATAACAGCAAAAATTAATAAATATTATAAAATATATTGCAAATATATGCTGTTTATTATATTTTTGCAGCATAAATATAGAATAATGAGTCTTACGCGCAACGAAAAAATAAAAGTATCTATCCACGAAGATGCATCACTAGCTTCCCTAAAAGTTGCTAGAAGGATTTCTGACTTAATAAGAGAAAAAGAATCTGTAGGTCAGAAAACAGTACTGGGCCTCGCAACAGGTTCGAGCCCCACGAAAGTGTATGAATACTTGGTTAGGTTCCACAAGGAGGAAGGTCTATCTTTTAAGAACGTCTATACATTTAATCTAGATGAGTATTATCCTATACATCCGGAATCGCTGCAGAGTTATGTAAGATTTATGAACGAACACTTGTTTGACCACATAGACATACCAGATTCCCATATACATATTCCAGACGGAAAATTGGCTGAGGGGAAGATAGATGACTATTGTACAGAATACGAGGCTAAAATCATTGCGCTAGGAGGAATAGATCTGCAATTATTGGGTATAGGAAGAACTGGGCATGTAGGATTTAATGAACCTGGTTCTACAGAAGATAGTAAAACCAGGTTGATAATACTTGATAAGGTTACAAGGTTAGACGCGGCCAGTGATTTTTTTGGAATAGAGCATGTTCCAGAAAGGGCAATTACGATGGGAGTGGGGACTATATTAGATTCTAAGGAAGTAATTATATTGGCTTGGGGAGAGGGAAAATCACCTATTGTACAGAGAGCTGTAGAAGGAAATATAACGGAGAACATACCAGCAACATATTTGCAGAAGCACAACAATTGCACTTTTTATGTAGATCCCGCTGCCGCAGATGATCTGACCCGGATTAAAACTCCATGGCTTGTGGGAGAATGCAACTGGAATGAAAACCTTATTAAGAAAGCTACTATCTGGTTGTCATCTCATCTGAATAAAGCCATCTTAAAACTTACCAATGAAGATTACAACGAACACGGTATGGGGAGGTTACTTGCCGAAAACGGCTCTGCTGAAGAGGTTAACGTCAAGATATTTAATATTCTACAACACACTATAACGGGATGGCCAGGAGGAAAACCCCATGTAGATGATTCGACAAGACCAGAAAGAGCTTCACCCTTTCATAAAAGAGTGGTTATTTTCAGCCCTCACCCCGACGATGATGTCATATCAATGGGTGGTACCTTTCTTCGATTAGTGGACCAAGGCCATGAAGTTCATGTAGCTTATCAGACTTCTGGTAATATTGCAGTTTTTGACGATGAAGTGTTGCGCTTTCTAGATTTCACCAGGTCAGTAATAAACGATGATGAAACCCAGACCAGATTGGATGACGCCATTCAACAGACTAGGAGTTTTATTAATAATAAAAACGCAGGAGACGTAGATACTGCAGAAATTCAGAAGTATAAAGGCATGATAAGAAGAGGCGAAGCCCTAGCGGCCTGTAGATATTGTGGAATTACAGAAGAGTATGCCCATTTTCTAGATATGCCTTTCTATGAGACAGGAAGGATAAAGAAAAACCCGATAAGTGATTTAGATGTGAAGGTTATCTATGATTTGCTTCAAGAAATCAAACCTCATCAGATATTCGCAGCTGGTGACTTGTCTGATCCACATGGAACGCACAGAGTCTGCTTACAGGGTATATTCCGTGCAATCGACCAGTTAAAAGAAGAAAAAACATCCTGGTTAGACGATACATACGTATGGTTATATAGAGGCGCATGGCAAGAGTGGGGAATAGGAGATATAGAAATGGCTGTGCCGATCGGACCGAAGGATCTTACAAGAAAAAGAAATGCCATATACAAGCATCAGTCACAGAAAGATCGGGCTATGTTTCCTGGTAATGATTCGCGAGAATTCTGGCAGAGAGCTGAAGACAGGAATCGTGCAACAGCAGAAGCATATGATAAACTGGGGCTGGCAGAATATGAGGCGATTGAAGCATTCGTTAGGTATAAGTTCTAGATTGAATGCTTTTAATCTCCTAAATATATTTCCCGTATATTTAATAATATGGAAAAGAAAAATGCATTCCGTGTTCTCGGATTGATGTCTGGAACATCACTCGATGGCTTGGACATGTCTTACGCGATATATAACCGAGATTCCGATAAGTGGACGTATAATCTAGAAGAAGCTGTATTTATTCCTTATGGTGAAGACATGGTTTCTAAGCTTAGGCACGCCATCTATAACTCGGCAGAGCAATTGCTCCAGTTGCATGTTGATTATGGAAAATGGATAGGCAAGCAGTGTTATCAATTAATTAAAGAAAAGCAGTGGGAAGTGGACTTTATCTCTACCCATGGACATACTGTTTTTCATCAACCAGAAAAAGGGATTACCTTTCAAGCTGGTTCCTTACAACATATTTTTAACGCAGTAAAAATTCCTGTAGTTGGAGATTTCAGGACGATTGATGTGGCTAAAGGAGGCCAAGGTGCACCATTCGCACCGATTGGGGACAAGGTCTTATTTTCAGAATACGATATCTGTGTAAATCTCGGAGGAATCAGTAACCTTTCTTATGACAAAGAAGGCAATAGAATTGCTTATGATGTTGGTCCTTGCAATATGATCCTGAGTTATATTCTTAAGGACTCTAATCTTGAATACGATGATAAAGGCACCATTGCAAGAAAAGGAAACATGATTAATGGCTTCTATGACGAATTAAATAAACTATCCTATTTCTCAGCGCCTTATCCTAAATCTACAGGTTATGAGTGGTTTCAATCACAAGTTGCACCGATTGTTGATAAGTATTATTCATGCTCATTAGAGGACTTACTTCATACGGGAGTACAACATATTTCATTTCAACTATCACAAGCATTTGCGAAAGCGAAAAAAGACGGCATGGTATTGCTCACAGGCGGAGGTGCTAAAAATGATTTTCTAGTAGAGACAATTCGCTCTCTCAGCAATACAAATCTAAATATTGTTGTTCCTAAAGTTGATATTGTAGACTTTAAAGAAGCATTGATTTTCGGACTGATGGGAGCTATGAGATGGGTAGGAGATAACAACGTGATATCATCCGTAACAGGAGCATCATCTGATTCTTGTTCTGGTGTAATTGTTAATTGATTCAAGTAGTATTAACCTTCACAGGTAGATTCTTTTACCTGATGGCCACCTTATACCTCAACTGCGTATTCCACTCGCCGAATACTTCAGTATTGCTTCCTTGCAAGAACCTAGCATTGTATACATATGTAGAATTCATTGAGATAACATGCCCATTAGGAAGGGTATATTGACCCGATAGGTGTGGTCTAATCATAGAACGAAGCAATTCTTCTTCATCTTGAAAGTGGATATATGACATACCTATTTTGGCCCTCAACTTTTGTTTAAGCCTATATGTGGTTGAGAAACTGGGAGAGATTGTCTCTATGTTTTGTAGACTATTCTGAAAACCATAATAGCTTACGCTGGACTGAATGCCCACCGATTTACTCAATGGATGATTATACATCACTTGAGTCTGAATATTGCTGTTTTCTTGATCGATAATAACAGCATCGTTTTCAATGGCAGAAGAGGTGCTTCGGCTTCCTACAATACTTACGCTTTTGCCTGATGCGTGTATATACTGGTATTGCAGGTTAATGGTTTGATTGACAAGGGACAAGGTGATTGAATCAAGATCTATTATGGGTAATGTATATGAACGGATCTTCTGAGTAGACTGCAGATTGCTCCATGTAAAACTCAACTTTTGGCTTCTTGATATTGTATAATTTCCATTAAGTCTTCCCACAATACGCCGGAGAGAATTTCTTTCAAGATTGCTTATGTTGTTATTCTGGACGCCCATTTCTGCTGCGATTGATAACTTATCAATTGGTTTCAAGTTACCGCCTATCGATATTCTTTCTAGGTCATTATTGATAAATAGAGCTCCTAATGACTCATATCCTGGATCTATTCTTTCGTGTTTAAGAAAGAAGTTACCCTTTCTAAAATCGAACCAAGCAGATGTTTTTAAAGCTTTATTGGACTCGAAAGATGTTCTGCGATTGATTAACCCGTATAGATTACTAAGCGAATTATCATTAACCAGATCAGCTTCTATATCCCTATTAATTGCACTGATAGCATACTCCCATTCTAGCCTCAGAATAGAACCCACTTTTTTCTTACCGGCAATACTTGCAACCATGTTTTCTTTTCTGAAAACCCCGTTATCCACTAAGGATAAACCATTGTTATCGATATCTCGAGCTGAAAAAATATTTAGAAAAATTTCTCCGTTGCCTCCTTGGTATCCCATGCTGATTCCATAAGCATTACGCTGATAGCTTGCATCTAGATTCTGACGAGAACTCATATCTATAACTTGTGCTCTTCTTAATCGACCATACATGGAAGAAAACCTCCATGCCCCAGGTTTTAATTCGAGTCCCAACCCATTGAATGAATGTCCTGCCAGCGAATAATCTGAAAATTTTATATTTCTAAAACCCAGATGACCGGTGACCCACTTATAAGATGG
>CALIQO010000326.1 GCA_938044055.1 uncultured Saprospiraceae bacterium | reverse complement strand
TAGAAAATTATGAATAGAAAATCAGACAGCCTATATAGTATCCAATAAGGCAGGAGTGACATAGGCTTAATAACGAGATAGTACAGCAACCTCGTCATATCTACTCTGTTATAAGAATATCCTCAGTCAACCTTAAGTATTCATCTGTATAACTTCCATCCTCTTTACATATATTGAAAGAATGACGTTCTATGCCCTCTTCTTTTGTGCCAAATTTTAGAGAAATTAAAAGTCGTTCAATAGCACTGTTTTTCATGTTGTGGATTTCCATAATCTTATCTGGATATAGATCGTAACGAGCAGCCATATCTATAAATCTTTCCCCCTCTAAATAAGGCAATACGATTGTAAAACGACCATCTTGTTTCATCAACTTTCTTACGGCAATCAGCAACTCGCCATTAGAAAGTTTCGGGGTATGTCTTACATTAAACTTGTTCTCATTATCGGAAAACGTTCCTCCTGAAAAAAATGGCGGGTTAGAAATTATAAGTGCATACTTTTCTGAAGAAGATCTTGCATAATCTTGGATGCTTTCGCATACAACTTTAAGGTTAGAAGCATACTGTGAATTCTCAAAATTCACTTTAGCTTCTTCAGCACATTCTTCAGAAATTTCAATGCCTACAATATGACTTGAATCTGATTTCTGGGCAGCGATTAATGCGATTATTCCGGTACCTGTACCTATATCTAGAACAGAGTCTACTTCTCTATAATCCGTCCATGCAGCAAGTACTATAGCATCAATGTTGACCTTCATGACATTCTGCTTTTGCTTTATGTCAAAAGCCTTTGTCTTAAAAATATCCATGTGCCCTATTCTATAATATCCGCAAGTGTCCTGATTGTTACTTGAGGATCATCAAACTGTGTAACAATGCCTATCATATCAACACTTCCAGATGGTAAACTCGATCCACTGAATGATGCATCTGACCGAACAAAGGTTATGATCATGCCGGATCCATCAGTTACTGTAACTGTACTTTCAAAAGTACCCGTACCACTTGAAAGACTTACATCATTTAATCGAACCAAGGTAGACTCTAAATCCTCGAATTGAGATAAAAGACTACTGATAGTTATAACCTTGGGTTCTGGTGGAGTACCTGAGGCTTCTCTTACTACACGAGCACTAGGAACGTTGTTGACCTGGAGTAAGCCTCTGAATTCTGATAATTCCAGTCCACTTACATCAATCTCTAATTCGGTGCCTAGAGCATAACTATGTTCTTCTTCGAAACGTATGGTGATTCCACCGCTAGCATCTTGAATATGGAGATTTCGAACTGTAGTATTCTGAGATTGGTAATCTGAAATAACTACTCCCTTTATACTTCCAGAAGGTGCAGAAGTAGATCCTGATTCGAAGGCATCTCTTAAAGAAATGAGTGGGAGATTGTCTCCTCCGCCACCGCCACCGCCGGAACCATCTTCTTCAACATCATCTGGTCCATTGATAATAATCTGAGGATCATTAAATCTAGAAGCAATCGCAGTTATGTCTACTTCGCCAGAAGGCAATGCTGTTCCTGCGAAGGTAGCGCTTGCTCCCGTAAACATACTGATGGTATTCTGACCATCTGATACAGTTACAGAACCACCATAAGAAGTGTTCCCAGATAAGGTGACATTTTCAAGAAGTATTCTAGTGGATTCTAAATCATCTATTCCAGCAATTAGTTCAGAAATGGTAACACGGTTGGCGTCTGGTAATGAAGTGGAACCTACAATTGATCCATTTGCCAGGGGAACATTATTCACTTGAATCAGTGATCTAAATTCAGAGAGTTCTTGACCAGTTACAACGACTTTTATTTCATCTCCGAGATCATATCCATGATCCTCAGCAAATCTCACAACGATACCAGCTGACCCATCCTGAATAAATAGATTTCTTCCATTGATATTGTTGGTGTTTCTATCGGAGATCACAACTCCTTGTATAAATCCTTCATCAGCAGCAGAAGCACCACCAGAAAAAGCGCTTCTCAAACTAGAAATAGTAACTAGATCACCATCTCCACCTCCTCCACCAGTCATTCCTCCTGTAACATCTGAAGAACTGTTTAAAATAATCTGAGGTGAATTAAACACAGATGCTATCCCGGTTACAGAAACTGTTCCAGTCGGAATTGGATCATTAGCGAAAGTTGCTCCTGTTTGTGTAAACATATCAATCGATCCTGTAGCATCATTTACAGTTCTTCCACCACCATATGTAGTCCCACCGCTTATGGTAGCATTCTCCACTTTTATATATTCTGATTCATAATCTCTTGCACTATTTACAAGTTGAGAAGTTGTTACCACTTGTGGATCTGGAAGAGACCCTTCTCCTAGAATTTCAACACTTCCTGTAGGCACATTATTGATCTGCATCAATCCTCTAAACTCCGAGAGTTCCTGTCCTGAAACATCTATATTAAGGCGGGCTCCTATATTAAAACTGTGGTTATCATCAAACCTTACTAATACACCGGCTGATTCATCTTGGAAGAATATATTTTGACCATTTACATTTCCTGTGTTTCTATCTGAAATTACAATTCCAGAAATGACTCCAGCGGGTGCAGAACTTCCTCCTTGATTAAAAATCTCTCTTACAGAAGAAATGGTAATTGTCGGTGTTTCACATCTTGCCGCGTCAAACGATATATCGTTTAGATCACGCATAAGCAACTGCTGGTCGTTACCAAATACGCCATACACTCCTGTTATATCTCCATTTCCTTCTGGAGTAATTTCATTAGCAAAATCAGAGAACCCTGAAGTCCTAACCAGTATTTCGTTATTGACACAATCAGCAAGGTTATGATTAACACCTGATGGAGAAGGCTCTGTAATGGCATAAGAAACACCAGCGGATCCGGCTTTAAACTGAACATCCTCTAGCATTACTAATGTGTTAAGATCCGATTGTTGTAATTCATTAATTGTTCTCACTCTAGGTGTTACCGGTACTCCTACTTTACCAGGTAATACAACTTCGTTTTTCGCAATTTCAGATTGAATGCCTGAGAGATTTATAAAATTACCATTTTGAAAAGGAGTGGCCCCGATCTGGGGCAATCCATTAAAATCGGCGATATATAAATCATCGAGCTTCACGAATACTCTTCTACCTACAGGATATGTGTTGAATAGTTCTACATCATCTATAAGTAAGAAGATTCCGAGATCACTGTTTTCATCTTCTATCACAAAACCTCTAAAAAAATTACCTGACTTATCATCGGCTACGACGACACCTTGGAGGTATTTATTCAACCCTATTCTGGCAGTATCCCCTGGCACCCATAGAGCCAGTACTTCTTCTAAGTTGGTAATCTGATCTGCAGAAATCTCTGGATCATTACCTCCAGATGGTGGCTCATCAAAATCATTGTCTACACAAGAAAATACGAAACTGCTTATGCAGAATAAAAAGAAATACGTTTTCAATAGTGAAATTTTCATATAACTAAGATTTGGAATATTCGTAATTAAAAGCTGACACTTAAGTTGGCAGAAAAGTTAGTGCCATATGCATAAAAGTATCTGGGCGGAAAGCGATTTATATCTTTCTCTTCATAATCGAACCGATATTGTTCGAATCCACCTGTTATAAAGTCTTGGTTATTAAGCAAGTTGCTCGCACTTAAATTGAATGCGATAAAGTAATCATCTATTCTCCATGATTTTCCTGCGAATATATCTACAGTCATCTGGCCATCAAGTCTTTCTTGTTGAAGTATAGAGTTCCATAATTCAGGTTGCTCATTTTTAACGACGAGTTCCGTTCCTACTTCTGTACGTCTATCTGGATTGAAGTCGAGATAGGATCTGTCGAATAAGTTGACATTTAAGTTAATGAACCAGAATTTAGGTGAACGATAATTTAATCCTATAGATCCTGCTGTCTGTGGAGTCCCAGGAACATAGAAATTGTTTAAGTATACTGTTCTGCCTTCATCTAAAACATCTGCATTGTTATCTAGTGTTATTGTCGCCGAAGGTCTACTTGTGTGTATGTATTCTCCATGCGCGCCAGCTAGTTCTAAGGTCAATGTAGAACTCAATCTTGCTTCAACGCCCACTTCTATACCCATATGGCGCTTATCTATTCCTGTCATCACGTAATTAACAAAGGAACGCTCTTCATCATGGTAAAATGAAATATTGTCAATCTGATCTTTAAATTCAGTATAGTACCCGGTAATTCTTCCTTTTAAACCAGGGAATCGGACAATATAACCCGCTTCTCCACCGTATATTTTTTCGCTTGTCAAGCCATCTACAACTTGATCTCTAGTTCTTGAGGACAGATAAGAAAATCTTGCAAAAGGAGCTTTAGTTCTTACTGTACCATTAAGGTATACATAATTTCTACCATCTAGTTTATATGTCAATCCACCTTTAAGGCCGTAATTAGAGAAAGACTGGGTTTCTGACTTCCCGAAAGAGTTATCAGGGAACCTTCCACTTCTAAATTTTCCATCTCTGTAAAAAGATGTCCTCGACAGTTCTGCACTTATGTGTCCATCAAGTTTATCTCCTATATAAGTTGCTTGTCCCCATGTACCTGCCTTCGTTGTATTAATATCAAAATGATATCCAAATATATCTCCCTCTCTGACTACCCGATTAGGATTGTTTAAATCATTCTGGGATGCATCTGGATTATTAGGAAAATCCCTAATTGCGAATTCATCCAAATCAAGATAAAAATCACCCCCTAAAAGATCATCTAGTACCTTGAAATTTTCAGCACGCTCCTTTAAGTAATTGATCCCTCCATGAATGGTTAATGAAGAAGAGATCGCACTTTCTAAGATACTATTGAAGGATAATTTATTGTTATCGAATCGTTGTTCTTCAACTATATATGCAGATAAGTTACCTTGAACTTGTGCTCCAGAAACACCGTCTACATTGTCTATCGTTTCGAACCTATTTCTATTAATTTCATACATTCTATCCCACTGTATTTGCCATACATCTGGATTATTCTTGTAGTATTCTTCCACTTGTAACCTCGCTTGTGGAGAATCCTGGAAAGAAGGAAGTTTTCTATAATAATCAGGTCTAGGATCTGGAGCAAGGTACCAATCTAAACGAGTCGATCCGAAATTTCCCACTTCAATTCCTAGAGAAGTTGTCAGTTTAGTATTATCAGATATCTGAAAATCATGCGTCAGTATTCCGAATGGTTGATGTGATCTGTATGCTCGACTGTTTCTAACTTCACCATTCTGATATCCCCAGTTGGGATTATAATAAACGGAACCTGTGATATCGTACATTTCTTGTACAGAACCACTGGATCTGCCTCTATCCAGGGGCGCTCCGAATAGAACCAGATTAAGATTGTGTTTTTCTCCTATTTCTTTTCCTATAGAGGCAAAGTAAGACCAAGCATCGTAATACGTTCCTTCTATATAGCCTCTGTCACCCCATCTTCTGGCCCCAGAAACTGAAAATGACCACCCATCTTCTCTTTCACCTGAATTGTAAGTAAGTGCAACTCTTTTCTGATAAGATCTATTACTGTACGTAGTCCTGGCTCTAAATCCAGGTCTCTGATTCTTAGCTCTTAAGTCAATAGATGAACTACCTCCTATTCCACCGAAAGCTATTCCGCTCGAATTCAACGATAAATTTCCGCTTCTGTTTCTAAATACGTCGTTCAATCCACCCCAGGCTGCCCAGTAAATAAATCCATCATCAAGGTCGTTGACCGGCATCCCATTAAGATGTAATAGTGTCCTATCATTGTTGTATCCTCTCGCTCGGAATCTTCCGGCAAATAGATTAAAGGAAGCGGCATCCTGAAAAACATCTCCACCTGAACTTAGTACAGATGAAAAAGCAAGATCAATATCGTCTCCTCCTGCATCGATATCCCCTATACTGATCACAGCTATATCCGATTCTTCATCGGTGATAAGGATTTCTCCGATATTCAATATACCCACATCTAGATCTGCTCCAGAGACGTTAATCGGTAAGGTCAGTGTAGATCCGTTATCTGGGCTTATGGTTATAGAGTAACTACCGTCACTTACGTCAAATAATGTGAATTTGCCTAGAGCATTCGTAAAGGAAGAATTTTCACCTTCTCCTAAATCCACTAGCGCGCCGATCACTGGAGCGCCATTTTTATCGTGAACGATTCCTTTAACAGAATATTGAGCTGAAATTAAAGAAATACTAAAAAGGGAGATTAGTATGACTAGAGATAAGGTTCTGCGTCTTAACATAGAAATGGTAAGGTTGGTATTAAGGTGTAAAAGTACATTCAATTACCGAATTAACACTAAAATATGCGGACATTAATATTAACAATAGATTAAATATGAACTTGAATCTCAGCAGTCGTTTTAATTATATAAATTTGCAGGAAAGATCAACCCATATTATGAGCAAGACCGTTATCAATACGTTTTCTATTTTAATATTTCCTCTATTTATGCTCCTGAATTCTCCGATGTATGGCCAGGAAGCTCAGTATAAAATAGTTACAGCTGGATTTTATAATGTCGAAAACCTATTCGATACAGAGGATGATCCTTTAATCCGAGACGAAGAATTTACTCCCGATGGCAAGCGTGCCTGGACGCAAGAAAAGTATAATGAAAAACTAGCCAACATGGCTTATGTCATCAGCCAGATAGGAAAAGAAAAAAACCCAAATGGGTTGTCTTTCTTAGGTGTAGCAGAAGTTGAGAATAGAAAAGTACTTGAAGATCTTGTAGAACAATCAAGTATTAAAGATAAAAATTATAAAATCGTCCACATAGATTCACCTGATAGAAGGGGCATCGATGTGGCATTATTATACAACCCTAATCACTTCACCCCTATTCATT
>CALIQO010000325.1 GCA_938044055.1 uncultured Saprospiraceae bacterium | reverse complement strand
ACTGTTCTTATTATACCCTTTTAATAGATCAACAAAAAGATCTATAAATGCAGGGGATCTATAATTAAAGACTTTAGCCTTAAACATGGGTCCTAAGTTTTCCTTTGGTGATTCTCTTATAAATCCAACAATAGATTTAATTATTTCAGCTTCTTCTAATTCAAAGTCAGAAACAGGAAGTGCTTTTTTATCTGCAAAAGGCAAATACAAGTCGAAAGCTTTTTTTGATAGTTTTCTAAACCTTCCTTTACGAATTTCCAAAATTCGATTTAACTCAAGAGTATTAGTCATAATTTTATAAAGAAAATCAATATTACCCACCCGCATCATTGAATAATATCCGGCATTAATCATATATTTTTCGTTGGGTGTCGTTTTACAAATCAATACCCAAAGATTTTCAGGATCAGTATTTACTCTAATCTGATTATTTTTATCTAAACTATACGTTGATTTCATTGGGTCAATATTGAAAAGACTGGTACCAATGGTCGTTGTTGTAACGTAAACAGTATCTGTATTAAAGTCATAAATACTCAGGCTTTCAGGAACTATGCTAAACATTCCATTCGACTCTAAATATTCATATTGTAAATTTTTTGACTTATCCCCATTTCTAAATGAATAGTCAAACGTATAGATGGTTTCATTCAATAATGATCCATATGTTTTTAAGAAACAATATTTATAAACCTCTTGACCTGTTGGAGAGTTCAACAATGGAATCAAATCTTTGTCTTTGAATAAATGAGAAAAATTATTATATCCTTTACTTAAAGCCAACCTCAAGAATTGAAACGCTTTATCAAACTCACCTGACAAAGAATACACACAAGCAACATTGTAACAATTATTTGCATTCAAATGGATAGTTAACTTATGTTTCTCAATTATTTCTACCTTTTTAACTACATCATTCGTTTCCTTACTATTAATAAAAGTATCGAGAGCCTTTAATAGATTATAAAACTGATCTTCGTTTTTTACTTGATGATGGAAATTACTTTTTAGTATTTCGTTTTTAGAAATATTAAACTTAGACCTAAAGGCTTTTTTTATTTCTAAACTAGAATAACTTGAGTGCTGGAATAATTGGTCTACGTAAAAGTCGCCATTGATCGTATCTTGGTTTCTATAAAGATAATCAACAACCTTTAATATTGCCCTAGCTTTAAGGCTACTAATTGCTTTTGATTTATAAATACTATCAAATTTTTTGAAATCAAATTCATCAATTATAAGTTTCTCTTTTTCAATTAAGGAAGATAGTTCTTTATGTTTTGAACATTCCTTCATCACATCATTATGCAAGTTTGAGTAAAGACTATCTGCCAACATCATTGCAAAAGTGTGTAAACCTTTATAAGCCTTCAGAGAAGCATATTTAGCTTCTTCTATATGTCCAGTTTTGGATAAGGAAGCACCATAAAAATAATAATCATCTTGCGTGAATAAGCATTCTTTTTCACAAGCTTTAAAAACTTCCACTGCACTTACGTAGTCTTGATTTTCAAAAAAAATATATGCTGATTCAATTTTATCAAGACATGATTGTGAAATACAAGGTGAAAATGTAAATAATATAATTAGTCCGCTAAAAAGTAATTTCATGATTAAGTATTTCTGAAGCTAATATAAAAAATGCAAAGACTATAATTATACTGTCTTCATAAATAGTCTATCTTAAGTGCCTATGAAAATCTTAATTCTAGAAGATGAAAAAAGTATAGCCAATCGCATAGAACGATTGTTAAAAGAAATTGCTGGAGATAAGATCTCTTCTATCATACAGAAAGAAAGTCTCTCGGAAGCATTAGACTATATCAACCGTTACACCATCGACCTCCTCTTTCTAGATCTTAACCTCTCTGGAAAAGATGGTTTCGAAATATTGCAATCACTAGCAGCAGAAACGTTCGATACGATAATCGTCTCTGCCTATAGGGACAAGGCAATCGATGCTTACGAGTATGGTGTCGTTGATTTCGTTCCCAAGCCATTTACTAAGGAGAGGCTTGCTAAAGCATTTCATAGATTGAATAATAATAGACCAGACGTAAAAAAGATAGTCATCAAGAAACAAGGGAAACTAAAAATAATACTTGTCACCGACCTGCTATTCATCAAAGGGGCAAACATTTATTCAGAGTTACACCTATCGAATGGAACCAAGGAGTTATCAGACCTGTCCTTAGAACGATTCGAAACCATCTTGCCTGATTACTTCATACGGATTCATAAATCATATGTTGCAGACATTTCTAAGGCTACGGAAATAATTATACAACCTGGAAGCAAGTATGAATTGAAAATCACTGAAGACTTACTCTTGCCTATCGGCAGAACCCGTTATAAAGATGTCAAGAAAAAACTTACTGATCACCAGGTAGTTTAAATTTCATCGGCTCTAGTTTGATTCTATGGTCAGCAACTTTTTCTCCCTTTATAAAAGCCGACATAACTTCTGCAATCTTAGGAGAAGAAAGAAAAAGAGGATCGCTGTGACCCGCTCCTTCAATGATCAAGTGGACTCCGTTTTTTAATGTCTCTAGTGTTTCATGTGCATTGTTAACCGCAGTCCTTCCATCCAGCGTTCCGCTGATACACAATACCGGAATGTCTGAAGTAAATGGTTTTCTAAATTCATCTCCTAAATCCACTTGGGGCAAAGCATCATGAACGATCAAGTAAGGAAAGTTAATGGCATCTCCTAGTAATGTATGTTCCGCTTGCTTCTTGATTTCTTTTCTTCTTTCTTGGGTCAATCCAGAAGCAGCATCCATAGCCGTACTCATTCCGTTGAACCGTCCAATATGCGTATACAGAGCATACTCCTTTATTCCAGAAAAATCACCTTTCTTCATCAGCGATACATGGTAAGGTAGGTCATGAAAATTATCCGGGCCTCCTAGATACCACGAGAAGAATTGCTGTAAACTTAACTTTCCGATAGAAACTTTAGTTGCACTTCCGTTAAACGGATTTATCGTCTCAATCTCAACTGGGTTCTTGTCTACTGACTGTAAGACAATGTCCATATCTCCTAGAAAATCAGGATACGCTTTACTTGCTTTCGGGTCTTCTTTTATCAAGCTATCAATAGCCTCTAACAGTTCTTGCTGATCGCTGGGCATCTTCACGGTATGGTTATATCCTTCTAGCCCAGCAAGTATCATTCTGTCCACCTTGTCTTCGTATTGTTTCAAGTATGTCAATCCCAGATGGGTGCCATAACTGATTCCCCACACATTGAGTTTTTCCGCATTAATGGCTACTCTCAAGTCGTCCATATCGTGCGCACTTTCTATAGAAGTATAGCCTTCTATGTCTGCTCCATTTTCTTCGAAAAAAGCAACCATTTTATTTACCTCTTGAGTAATCGGAGCAGAAGCTTTCTCAGCCGTAAGGACTTCTGAAAAATCAATGTTCCATGCTCCATTATAAGCTGGTAGTCCTTCAGAATCTCCGGTTCCTCTCTGATCGAATGCAATCACATCTGCGACTTCTCTCATCTTCATGAATAAATCAAAACGTGTTCCTCGAGCAGTTCCTATCCCACTTCCGCCTGGACCTCCTGCTAGGTAAATGATCGGGCTACCAGGGTTGTGGCTTGTAGATTTAAACCTTACGAATTTCAATCTTATTTTTCTACTTTCTTTCTTGGTTCGGTTTTCTGGGACAAGAAAGCTTCCTAGTTCAGCTTCTTGTGTTCTACCATCGGCTGTCTCGAAAGTATATGGCTCTAAAGTAAGGTCGTAATCTTGCGCCTGCATACTGATTGAATATACCAGGGTTGCTATGATGTAAAATATGTTTTTCATAATATAGTTTTTAAAGATGGTTACGAAACATAAATCTAATATGAGGCAGAAAGTAATGTCTCACAAGTAATTACTGGTCAACTGCTCAAGCAATCATGTCAACTGCATTAATCATCAATAAATTAAAGATACCTTTGGATTGAAATGAGATTATACCTTTTAATATATCTACTTCTACACGGACTGTGCCTTGCGGGACAGGGTAATAATATTTCTTATAGCAACTGGAAGTTCAGTCAAGATAATGGATCAACTTTTCAAGACACTGTATCTAAAAACAATGGTTCATACATCTTACAAGTAGATGTTCTTATACCAGACAATTATGATACATCCGTCGTCTATGGTGTACTCTCTTCTATGCTAGCTGCAAGGGAAATTTTCTGGGATGGAAAGTACTTAGGAGGCAGCGGAAAAATCGGTTCCTCTAAAGAAACTGAAACACCCGGCCGACTGGCTGAAATCCATGTTCTTCCTACTCGTTGGTTGACACCAGGAACCCATACGTTAACTGTCAACTATAGTAATTATTATGGAGATGATAATATGAGAATCTATGCTGTAGTAGTCGTAGATAATAATAGGACTTTAGAGGGTTTAATTATTACAACCGCTTACATACACATCTATGCAGGGTTCTTTCTTATAATCGGCTTGTTTTATCTGGTGCGATTTATCCTGGATAAGTCTCATTTTACTTCAGGGCTGTTCTCGACATTGTGTCTCCTTTTCTTCGCATTAATTATAGTTGAGTATGTTAAGAACTACTGGAATTACATCTACCCCTTTCACTTCACAAGGCTTAAGGTTATTCTAGTTGTTACCGTTTTAATAAGCCTTATTCTTCCCTACTTCTTCATGGTCCGTTTCGGCCTTCAACATAAATGGAAGTGGTTGATCATCCCTTATGGGTTAATAATTCTATGTGCTTCTACATTGAGAGGCTATGGTTACGATACAGCAACATTTATTGTAATGTGTATAGGGTTTATAACAGCATGTATCACCTGCTTAGATGCGTTTAGATTAAAGAAAGAAGATTCCTTCTTGCTGATGACAACGATCGTTCCGATTACTTTCTTTCTGCTTTTTAATAATCGTTACTATGACTTTATATTATATATAGGTTTTGGATTGCTGGTACTTATCAACCTTATTTCTCTTGCAATAAGAGAAAGGAAAACAGTGAAAGAAAAAGAGGCTTCCCTGCTTCTCTCCAGTAGATTAAAACTTGACTTGCTCAAGAAAAACATACAGCCTCACTTTCTTAATAATTCTCTTATGTCTGCCATCGACTGGATTGAAAGAGAACCTAAGAAAGGGGTTGAATTTTTATTTGCGATAAGCAGAGAACTGGATATCATGATAGACATATCAGAAAAGAAATTAATTCCCGTAGTTAAGGAGTTAGAGCTTTGTCAATCTCATTTATCTATTATGTCCTTTAGAAAAGAAATGGATTTTCAATTAATAACAGATGGCCTTGATGAGTATGCCATCATTCCTCCAGCAATCATTCTTACCATCATTGAAAATGGACTTAGTCATCAGAAGCATACTGGTGGCTCACTTATATTTACTTTATCAGAAAGTGGAGATGCTACAAGGTATAAGTACATTGTTCATGTCAATGGTACATCAAGAGAAGTTATAAAAAAAGATTCCTCCGGAACAGGTTTTAAATACATCCAAGCAAGGTTAACTGAAAGTTTCGGAGATAGATGGGCCTTCTCTTCACAACAAGTCGAAGATGGGTGGGAAACAGTTTTTACATTTCCTAAGTAATCAATACCCTGCCGCTTTACCATCTATTCTTCTTGCGCTGACTCTGAAATACACTTTGTTTTTATAGTCCCACATGATGTTCTTAAGACTTTTATATCACTCTGCCTTAAATTGGAACCTTTAAAATAAGCTTCATGACTCATGTATTTAAACTACTTTGCTAAGTTTGTAAATAGTATTGAATAAGAATATCAGAAACAAATAATGATTCAACTAATCCCATAATTATATGGACATTACTCTGCTACTCAGCACCGCTACTATTGTATTAATGTCGATGTGCATTTTACTCGCTCTATTCTTGTGGACAGTCAATTCTCAAAATCGCTTAAGCAATAGACTTTTAGCTTCTATGTTACTGACCATCTCTATAAGCATAAGTGTATTCTGGTATGGATTCTATTATGAATACAATTTAGGGTGGGACAGAGTGCGAGATGATATTAACATCATTACTTCGCCTTTGCTCTTTCTATATATATTATCCTGTATTCGTTCTGGGTTTAAGTTGAAATGGATACACCTACTTCATCTCATTCCCTTTATCCTTATTATGTTATTGATGACACCTCGGTTCTATTTAGTAGACGAGATACAACGCGGTGTTTTTCTCAATAATTACTACTCCTACCCTGAAGTAAAGATTATTTCTGTTATTAGATTTTTAGTTCCTACATTTTACATTACGTGGACTTACATTGAGTTATATCGCTCTAAGCAATTAATGTTAGAAAATCACTCAGATGACCGATTGATGTTACTCAAGTGGTTGTGGCAACTCAATACTCTGAACTTATTCATTTTT
>CALIQO010000324.1 GCA_938044055.1 uncultured Saprospiraceae bacterium | reverse complement strand
TTTCGGCACTTATGTAAGGGTTGATAACAACAAACTAAAATATGGAGTTGACACCTATATGGATACCCAGAAAGTCGGGAACATATGGGAACTCCTTAAGATTCCGTTTCAAGGGTACAAGGCTCCCGTAGAATATGAGAAAGAAGAATCGTTGTAAGTAATAAATGATTACTTTAAGAAAGCCATTATAGCTTAGCAGCTAGATAGCTGGCTTCAGATATTGCTCGCTTAGCGTCCAACTCTCCTGCTTCCTTGCTTCCTCCTATCACATGAACTGAGATACCTGAATCAGTTAATGGTTCTAGCAAGTTCTTATTAGATATCTGTCCTGCGCATAAAACAACATGATCCACCTTTATCACCTTCTCTTCATCATGAGCGGTAATATGGATTCCATCATCATCAATCTTTTTATACACTACGCTTGACAACATGTTGACTTGTTTCATAGCAAGACTTGCTCGATGGATCCATCCAGTCGTCTTGCCTAGTTTCTTACCATGCTTTCCGGGAGATCGCTTAAGCAAGTGAATAATCCTAGGAGAAGGAGCCGGCATCGGCCTAGTTAAAGCACCTCCTTTTTTATACTGCATATCTACACCCCACTCTTCCATATATCTGTCTACATGCATGCTGGCAAGTTCGCCTTGATGAGTCAAGAATTCTGCTACATCGAAACCGATACCTCCAGCTCCTATAATTGCAACTGTCTTACCTACTTCTACTTTTCCTTCTAGTACTTCAGCATAAGTAACTACCTTTTCATGTTCTATGCCTTCAATATCAGGAATCCTAGGATGTACACCAGTAGCAATAATTACTTCATCATAATTTTCTTTAATAAGCATATCGGCTGTCGCTCGGGTATTGAGCTTAAGTTCTACCCCCGTAAGTTCAATCTGTCTACCGTAGTATCTTATGGTTTCACCATATTCTTCTTTTCCAGGGACTACTTTAGCCATATTAAATTGTCCTCCTAATCGATCTGAAGCTTCATATAAGTCTACATTATGACCTCTCTGAGCACATAATGTAGAAGCTGCAAGACCCGCAGGGCCTGCTCCTACGACTGCAATCTTCTTGACCTTTTCAGTGGGTTCAAAATTAAGAATTGTCTCATGACACGCTCTAGGATTTACAATGCAAGAACACACCTGCATAGTAAACGTATGGTCTAAGCATGCTTGATTACATGCGATACATGTATTGATTTCATCTGCTCTATCCTCCATGGCTTTCAATACAATTTCTGCATCTGCTAAGAAGGGTCTCGCCATTGATACCATGTCTGCACATCCGTCTGCAATAACTGAATCTGCAGTCTGTGGCATATTAATTCTGTTGGTTGTAATGAGGGGAATATTCACCTCTCCCATCATACGCTTGGTAACCCATGCGAAACCTCCTCTGGGAACAACAGTGCCTATGGTCGGAACCCTAGCTTCATGCCACCCTATTCCTGTATTGATTATGGTTGCACCTGCTTCTTCTACTTTTTTAGCAAGGAAAACAACTTCCTCCCATGTACTTCCATCTTCTACAAGGTCAATCATCGACAACCTGTAGATTAAAATAAAATTATCCCCTACCGCTTTTCTTGTTCTTTTTATTATCTCTAGCGCGAATCTTATTCTGTTTTCATAGGAGCCGCCCCATTCGTCGGTTCGGTGATTTGTTTTTTTTACGATGAATTGATTGATGAGGTATCCTTCTGATCCCATGATTTCGACGCCATCGTAACCCGCCATTTGCGCAAGCTCAGCACATCTTACGAAGTCACTTATGGTTCTCTCTATATCTTCTTCTGTTAATTCACGCGGTTTAAAAGGAGTAATAGGAGATTGTATCGGCGATGGTGCTACTAATTTATTGTGATAGGCATACCTTCCCGTATGGAGAATCTGCATGCAGATTTTTCCACCTTCTCTGTGTACAGCGTCGGTTATCAACTTATGTCCATCTAGAGAAGTATCATCTGTAAGAGCTGCAGCGCCCATGCCTACAGCGCCTTCATCATTAGGAGCAATTCCTCCAGTAACAATTAATCCTACTTGACCGCGAGCTCGCTCAGCATAAAAAACGGCTGCACGTTCATGCCCACCTGGAATTTCTTCTAACATGGTATGCATGGAACCCATAAGGATGCGATTTTTAAGCGTTGTAAATCCTAAATCAAGTGGTGAAAGTATATGATTGTATGGCATAAAAATTATTTCATGATGAGTGAGGGCATTCCGAAACGTGCGGATATTCTGAATAAAGATAATTTTTTAACATAGAGTTAAAAAACTCGTCTTTAGTTTATTGATTGAAAAAAACCTGTTTCTCTGTTTTTCTGTACGTTATCCCAGACGTAATACTTACCATTCATAGAGATATAGACCCCAGGTGGCAGCACTTGAGCAAATGCAAGCGCACTACCCAGATTGAAGAATCCATCTGATGATGTACCAAAGGCATAAGGAATCATAGCCCCAGTAAGGACGATGGTTTTTTCTATATTATTAGCAGCTATTTTAGAAGCCGTTTCAACCATCGTATCGGTACCATGCGTTATCACGATCTTATCAGACCTGCATGACTTACAATTATGAATAATTATCTGCCGATCATCGTCTGTCATTTCTAAACTATCAACCATCATCAAGGTCTTGACATCTACATCAAGGGTGCTTCTCCCCCTGTCAAACATTTCTGATAAGTGAGAATCCTTAAAGTATAATTCTCCAGTTATAAAATTATAGTCTTTATCAAAGGTTCCTCCTGTGACGTAAATCTGGATGGTGGACTGTTGATTCATCTTCATTTTCTTGTGTCGTTACAATGGGATATTACCATGTTTCTTATCTATGGTTTTCTTGCTCTTATTCTTCAACATATCAAAGGCAACTATAAGCTTCCTTCTTGTGTCTTGAGGTTCTATTATTTCATCTACGAATCCTCTAGCTGCAGCCCTATATGGATGGGCAAATTTTTCTGCATATTCATTTTCTTTCTTCTTAAGTATAGCCGCTGGATCATCGGCTGATGCTATCTCTCTTCTGAAGATTATCTCACTGGCCCCTTTAGCTCCCATTACGGCAATTTCTGCAGAAGGCCAGGCATAGTTTATATCAGCACCGATGTGCTTGCTATTCATAACATCATAAGCACCACCATAAGCCTTTCTAGTAATTAAGGTAACACTCGGAACCGTCGCTTCACTGAATGCATAAAGCAGTTTAGCGCCATTGGTAATAATGGCGTTCCATTCTTGATCCGTTCCAGGAAGGAATCCTGGAACATCTACTAGAACCAACATGGGAATATTAAAACTATCACAGAACCTTACGAATCTTCCTGCTTTCTTACTTGCGTCAACATCAAGTACCCCAGCTAGTGACATGGGCTGGTTAGCTATTATGCCTATAGATTTTCCACCTATTCTTGAAAAGCCTACAACAATATTTTCTGCATACGCTCCATGAATCTCCATAAATGAGTCTTCATCAACAATGTTTTTTACTACATCCTTCATGTCATATGGATGCTGAGCATTCTCAGGTATAATGTCTGTAAGATCTGGCCTTAATTCATCGTTGAGAACGTAAGGAAATTCTGGTGGTTTTTCTTTGCAATTCTGAGGCAGGTATGATAACAACTTCTGGACTTGCTTGATGGCATCGAGATCGTGAGATGCAGTCAGGTGGGTCACTCCCGATTTAGAAGCATGGGTCTTAGCACCTCCTAATTCTTCTGAGGTCACCTCTTCATTGGTAACGGTCTTAACTACATTAGGTCCCGTGACGAACATATAGCTTGTTTCCTCTACCATTACAATAAAATCTGTTATAGCGGGACTGTAAACAGCTCCTCCAGCACAAGGGCCCATAATCGCAGAGATCTGAGGAATAAATCCAGAAGCTTGCGTATTCCTGTAAAAAATGTCAGCATATCCACCTAGGGATTTTACACCCTCTTGAATCCTTGCTCCACCTGAATCATTGAGCCCTATAACCGGCGCACCATTATCCATTGCCAAGTCCATAATCTTGCAGATCTTTTCTGCATGCGTTTCTGACAACGACCCCCCGAATACTGTAAAATCTTGTGCAAATACGTATACAAGTCTACCTCCAATTAATCCATATCCAGTAATCACTCCATCTCCTAGGAACACCTGCTTTTCCATACCGAAATCCTTAGATCTATGTTCGACAAGCATTCCTATTTCCTGAAAAGAGCCATCGTCTAAGAGCAGCAATACCCGCTCTCTTGCAGTCAATTTTCCTTTGCTGTGTTGCTTAGCATTTCTTGCTTCTCCACCTCCTTTTTTAGCTTGAGCTATCTTATCGTGAAGTTGAGTTAGTTTTTCCTGCATATCTACAATGTTTAGGATTGGTAACAGAGAATACGAATGTAATGCTTCGAAGCCAAGTTCCTAGTCATTATTAAGAAAAAAATTAGACGATTCTGGGGATGTAACAGATCATAATTCCTGTAATAGTATTAGATTTACTTTTAATATCACAATCAACTAGAATTATGCTTGCACATACTACACATATGTTATCTCAGAAAGTAGCGAATATGTCTGAGTCAGCTACCATTAAAATGGCTCAGAAAGCGAGAGATCTGAAAGCACAAGGTCATGATGTCAT
>CALIQO010000323.1 GCA_938044055.1 uncultured Saprospiraceae bacterium | reverse complement strand
TCTACAACAATGGCAGAATCTGGAAAAGGATTTAAGAATTCATCATCACATGAATAGAGCAATAAGCCTATTACCGTGATTGTTATATATCTATAAAATTTCATTATTCTAATATTTTTTGTTGCTTATGATTAAAATTCTACATTAAGTCCAGCAGTCCAAGTCCTAAATATAGGAGTACCTGCTCTCTGCGACCCGTAAGAAATAGGCGTATTACTTGAATCTATATATTCTGGATTGAATCCATTGTACTCGCTTGAAGTCTTATAGATTAAGTTCTGACCAGATACATACACTCGAAGTCCTGATACTCCATACTTAGATATCTTATCACCACTGAAATTGTATCCTAGGTTTACATTTCTCAAGGATAAATATCCTGCACTCTGTATGATGTCATTGGTATGGACTCTCTGCTGTAAGAATGTAGAATTAGGAATGATTCCGTCGTCTATAACCTGTTGTACATCCGTAGTGGATCCTTGCCAGTGTGTTCCGAAATATTGATCTCCTACATTTTTAACCTCTGCACCTTGGCTCCCTTGTAACATAATAGAAAAATCAAAGTTACCAACTGAAACATCATTCGTTATACTCCATACAATATCAGCATATGGATCACCTAGAATGGTCTTATCTTCTTCTGAAATTAATCCATCACCATTCAGATCTTTAACAATTACATCTTCTGAAATACCATTGATAGGAATATAAGGAGAGTCATAATACTCCGTAGATAATTCTGAATCTACTACATAACCATAGAAGGAAGAAATAGGGTTCCCTACTAGATTAATCCATTCTGAATTTCTACCGAATCCATCTACCGTAATCTGTCCATTAGATTCTCCGAATTCAAGGAGTGTATTCTGGTTGGTAGAAGCAATGAAAGTTGTGTTCCATCTAAAATCAGAACGTGTAATGTTTCTAGTTCTGAATTCGAATTCCCATCCTTTATTCTCAACTTCACCTAGGTTTACAATACCTGCTGCAAAGCCTGTAACATAAGAAACTGGGTTATTCAATAATAGATTATCACTTGTTCTTACATAGTAATCGATCGAACCTTGGAATCTATCGTTAGAAAAACCGAAATCAATTCCTGGGTTGAATTCTCTCGAACCTTCCCATTGTAGTAACGTATTGGCAATACTCAGTGGAGATACACCAGCGGAGATACCACCTTCTGTAATTGCATTGCTTGTACTTAATAATGCTAAGTATGGGTAGTTGTCAACAATGCTGTTTCCTGTATTGAAGTTTTCATTACCCGTTACACCGTAACTTACTCTTAACTTCAACTTACTTATTAAGTCATTGTTAGAGATGAAATTTTCATTATGCATATTCCATCCTGCAGACATTGCAGGGAAGTTACCCCACTTAGAATCTATACCGAATACAGAACTCGCATCTCTTCTAAAGGAAGCATTGATAAGATACTTATTATCATATACATAATTAACTCTTCCGAAATACCCTATCTTATTCTTTTCAAAGTTGATGTCTTGAAAAGCAGAAACTGAAGTTGCACCTTGCATATTCTTCAATAAATCATTGGTGAATCCAGTACCTGTAGATTGACTATCAGAAACTCCTCTTTTCTGGAATGTTGCTCCCACTAGATAGTTAGTCTGGTGTTTGCCCATTTCCTTAGAATAAGAAAGCGTATTGTCAGAGATTATCCTGTTCTGAACTCTATTCTGAAGGTTGAATTGTGCTCTTGTAGGATCCGCATGATGCAAGACACCATCGTATCTGGTTCTTCTACGATCTTCTGTAGTTACACCAAGAGATGTTTTCGCAACCAGGCCATCTGCAATTTCATATTGTAAGTAAGCAGAACTTAGAAGCTTGGTTCTATACTCATAGTGTTCTCTTTCTACATACTGAGCATATGGATTCATATCCCCAGAAGTTCGTGGTCTACTAGAACCTTGATCATCAGAAGGATCGATATCTATGTTTACCAGGTGGTTTTCTAAGAAGTAATCTCCAGCTTTTACATCTGGATATACATCTCTGTTTACATATTGTAAAGTTTCTTCAGTATGGTATATAAGCAACCATGGAGATTGTCTAATCGGGTTATGGATAGAAGTAGGCAACCTTCTTCTCTTAGTGTAAGAAGGGTTAAACTTTAATCCAAACTTTAAGTTATCTGACAACTTCGTATCTATCTTGATATTTCCTGAATACAACCTGTAATCATCTGTAATTACAACTCCTTGGTCGCCCAGTGTTCTAAGAGAAGCACTGAAGGTTGTATTTTCACTACCCCCTCTAGCTGAAAATGAATGACTTGAAATATTTCCTCCATCGAAGAATACATCTTGCCAATCTCTATCTACACCAGTTACATCAACAAGTTGTAACGCATACTGAGTATTGTTGGTTAAGAATCCAGCTTGCTGCATTTCGAAATCTGCCCAATCTGCAACACTCTTCTTATAGTTCTCACTTCCAAAGGCATTTTTTCTTCCTATGTACGTCTCGTACTTAAATTTCGTCTTACCTGCTTGACCACTTTTAGTGGTGATCATGATAACTCCATTAGAACCTTCACTTCCATAGATAGCAGCTGATGCTGCATCTTTAAGTACTTCGAAAGATTCTATGTCATTCATATCTAAACTTCCTAAGAAATCAGAATCTACAACCAATCCATCTACAACTAC
>CALIQO010000322.1 GCA_938044055.1 uncultured Saprospiraceae bacterium | reverse complement strand
CATTCGTGTTTTATCTAGGGCTGACTATTTTTAGTGTTCCCTATGTTGCTATGGGTTATGAGATGAGCGATGACTTCCATGAAAGGACTAATATTATGGCAGTTGCACAATGGATAGGTCAGTGGGCCTGGGTAATTGCCCCTTGGTTCTGGGTTATTATGTATGATCAAGGTTGGTTCGAGTCAGCAGAAGAAGCGACAAGATCTCTTGCCATCTGGGTAGGTTTAGTCTGTATGATCTTTGCAATGGTTCCGGCTATATTTATTAAAAGTGAATCTACTTTAGATAAGGATTATGCTCCGCTTACGGTTAAGAATATTGGGGGTAGCCTGAAGATGATTTTAGATGGATTTGTTCAAGCGTTTAAGCTTAAGCCATTTAGAAAGCTGTGCATTGCAACCTTCTTTATTTTTAATGCATTTAACACGGTCGCAGCATTTTCATTTTTTATTATCGTTTACTACCTCTTTAATGGTGACGCTGGCTCTGCTGGTATATGGCCTACACTATTCGGAAGTGTCGGTGCACTTGCCACTACTTTTCTAGTCATACCTATTGTGACTAAGATGTCTAAGGTTATGGGAAAGAAAAAGGCCTTCTTAGTTTCTCAAGGAATTTCCGTCATAGGATATGCAATGTTCTGGTTTCTCTTCGTTCCTGGGAAACCATACATGTACATGTTTGCCTTGCCATTTTTTGCATTTGGGATTGGAAGTCTTTTTACACTGATGATGTCTATGACTGCAGATGTTATAGATATGGATGAGTTAAATAGTGGGCTCCGTCGAGAAGGTGTATTTGGAGCAATTTATTGGTGGATGGTCAAGTTTGGGTTTGCTATAGCAGGTGGTCTAAGTGGATTGATTATGTCCGTTGTAGGCTTCGATGCAGATGTAGCTGCAGCAGACCAAGAAAGCGCCATTACAGGATTACGCGCATTCTTTTCTGGATTTCCTGTTATAGGAACATTGATTGCTATGTGGGTTATGAGAGATTATTCTGTATCTGAAGAAAAAGCACTGGAGATCAGAGCACAGCTGGATGCACGTAAGAATGAATCGCTTTCATCTTCATCCTACGGGCACAATAAATTAAACACCTTACTTACCTCTGGCTTAGCATTAGGCCCATTTAAGGATGTTGATATGAGGAATCAATCTGATCAAGAAGTTAAAGATTTATTTCACAGTTTCATGAATAAAGGAATGGATGGCTTGTGCTTCAGTCCTTACATGGAACATCAGAACATAGGAGATCAATTGTCGCAGGAGCAGATAGATCGTAGAATATCTATAGTTTCTGGTCACACGAAGTATGTCCGATCTTTTGCTTGTACTTATGGAAATGAATTAATACCACAGGCTGCTAAAAACAAAAATTTAAAGACCATGGTCGGAGCATGGATAAGCAATGACCTTGACCAGAACGAAGTAGAAATAAATAAACTGATAGACCTGGCTCAGAATGGGCTGGTTGATATTGCTGTGGTTGGAAACGAAGTGTTGTTGAGAAATGAATTGAGCGAACAGCAGATTATCGGGTATATAGAAAGAGTCAAAAAAGAAGTCGGTTCTGTACCGGTCGGTTATGTAGACGCCTATTATCAATTCCTTGATAAGCCTGACCTTGTAGATGCTTGCGATATTGTTTTAATCAACTGCTATCCATTCTGGGAAGGGTACGACATCCATGAGTCCCTTCTTAAGTTAAGGCAGATGTATGCAGTAACCCAGGGTGCCGCTCAAGGCAAAAAAATTGCAATCGCAGAAACTGGATGGCCTAATAAAGGTGAGGCCAATAATAATGCTGTACCTTCTGATAGAAATGCCATGCAATATTTCTCCAAGGTACAAGCCTGGGCAGAGGCAGAAGACATAGATGTGGTTTACTTTTCATCGTTCGATGAATCATGGAAAGTTCACCAAGAAGGAGATGTAGGAGCTAGATGGGGACTGTGGAATTCAAATGAAGTATTAAAATATTAATATTAGAAAACAATGTCATTAAGAAGTCATAACCATCCTACACTTAAGCGTGTAGATTATTCTAAGCATTCTTCCGTAGAGCTAGAAGAATTATTCAGACAAGTTTTAGCAGGAGGAATGCATGGAATCTGTTACAGTGCCTATGAAGAAGGGCAGCGTCCAGGGCATGTTCTAACCATAGAGCAGATTAGAAAGCGGATGGCCATTATCGCTCCATACACTTCCTGGGTAAGAAGTTTTTCTTGCATCGAGGGCAATGAATTGATTCCGATGGTGGCTAAGGAATATGGTCTTAAAACCATGGTAGGTGCATGGCTCGGGGATGACAAGGAATTGATCGAGCAAGAAATAGAAGGATTGATACAACTGGCGGAGGAAGGATATGTGGATATTGCTGCTGTAGGTAATGAAGTAATGTATCGTGGGGAGATGTCAGAGCAAGAACTCATAGATTATATCGTAAGAGTTAAGGAACAGATTCCAGATATACCCGTCGGTTATGTAGATGCCTACTATGAATTTACCATCCGACCAGCTATCAGTGATGCTTGCGATGTAATACTTACTAATTGTTATCCATACTGGGAAGGCAGCCACATAGATTATTCCTTGATGCACTTTAAGCAGATGTATTATCAAGCGCTAGCTGCTGGTAAGGGGAAGAAAGTGATTGTTACAGAAACAGGCTGGCCGAGTCAAGGAACGGGTCTAGATGATGCCCATCCTTCTAGGGTCAATGCGTTGAGAAATTTCATCCAACTCCAAGAGTGGACGAAACAAGAAGACATAGATATGTTTTACTTTACTTCATTCGATGAATCGTGGAAGGTCGGTCCTGAAGGAGATGTAGGCGCACACTGGGGTTTATGGGACAAGGATGAACAGCTTAAGTATTAAATATCCAGAAGTAGAATTTGTAAGGTGAAAAACTTTTTCTAAATCTTCATTCTTAGAGATATTCATACATAGTTTTAAACCTATTTTCCAGAATACAAGTAACTTCAGCCGATTCTAATTACCTTAAAGTCGGTGAAGAAAGAAGTATATACAGAAGTTGAAGGGCAGCGTGTCAAGCTTACCCACTTAGATAAAGTCATCTATCCCGAAGCTGGAATAATCAAGGCTGAGGTGATTCAATATTTTCTGGATATAGAAGCCTATATTCTTCCCTTTCTTAAACATAGAGCTCTTACCTTGATCCGATACCCTGATGGCATCGATAAAGAAACTTTCTATAGTAAGAACATGCCTAAGTGGACGCCGGAGTGGGTAGATGGAATTACCTTGAAAGCAGACTTAGGAAACAGATATGTTGTCTGCAATAAGAAAGCTACCTTGGCTTGGTTAGGAAATTTATCGGCGCTAGAATTGCACCCTCAGTCGCTGGCTCTTACCCAAGGCGAAAATCCAGACTACTTCATCATCGATTTAGATCCTTCTGAAGAGGTAAGTTGGGAAGCGCTGAAAATACTCACCCTTGATATTAAAAAATATCTTGAGGAACATGGGTACTCCGCTTTCTTGAAAACAAGTGGAGGGAAGGGCTTGCATATCTATGTTCCTATCATACCAGCATATGATGTAGAGACTGTTTTTTCATCGATCAAGACCTTGTTCACAAGATTCGTTAAGTTGAACCCTGACAGAACAACCTTACATATATCTAAGGGGAGAAGGAAGGGCAAGGTGCTCATAGATATATTTAGAAACCGCAAAAGCCAGACTTGTGTAGCTCCGTATTCATTAAGAGGAAAACCAGGCGCGCCTGTTTCTCTTCCGATCCGATGGGAAGACCTGAATGACCTTGGTTCTTCTCAGCAGTACAACCTACGCAATGCTAGAGAATACCTTAAAGAACATGGCCATGTCTGGGCTGATTTTTACAATCGATCTGTAGAGTTACATGATCAGAAGAAAGCCATTCCATCTCTGGAATCGTATTTCGAAAAAAGGGATTTCGCTGTATCTCCTGAGCCACAATCTTCGGTTAAAATGGGCGGAGGTTCTAACCGTTATGTTATCCAGATGCACGATGCTCGACGGTTGCACTTCGACTTGCGTTTAGAGCGAGAAGGAACCCTTAAGAGCTGGGCCATTCCTAAGGGGCTTCCGGGACAACCAGGTACGAAGCGCTTAGCGATTCAGACAGAAGACCACCCCTTGAGTTATCTGACATTCGCAGGAACCATTCCTAAGGGACAGTATGGCGCCGGAAGGATGTGGGTTTTCGATTCCGGCATATACGAAGCAGTATCTTGGGAAGAAAAAAAATGCACATTTGCCTTGAGCGGAAAATGGAGCGGAAAGTATCGTATGTACAACACGGGTGATGATCAATGGCTCATAGAACGGGTCGATGATCCAGAACCAGATAAGATAGGATTTATAAAACCTATGCTTGCCATTGCTACCGAATCGCTTCCGCCATTGCCTGGATATTCTTATGAAGTAAAATGGGATGGCATACGACTGCAGGGGAAGGTAGAAAAAAGTATTACTCTTATTTCTAGAAGTGGACGGACGATTACGACTGCGTTTCCGGAGATAGAAAAAGCATTGAAAGAAGCATCTGTTTTAGAAGATTGTGTGTATGATGGAGAATGTGTTGTTCTCGACGAAAAAGGAAGACCGTTGTTCCATGAAGTAGTCGGTCGTATGCATTTAAAACAAGCAGTAAAAATTGAGAGTGCCTCTAAATCTCGAGCAGCCGTGTACTATATATACGATGTCATGAGAATTGCTGGTGTAGATGTAACCCATCATCCACATCAGATCAGGTATGCTTTTTTATCTGCCTTGCTAGACACAGGAGAGACCATAAGGATATCAGAATCGATGACGGATGGAGAGGCATTGTTTTCTGCGGTAAAAACTATGGGTATGGAAGGCATTATGTGTAAGGTGGCAGATGCACCTTATGATAGTGGAAAGCGTTCTCCCTCTTGGCTTAAATTGAAAATAAGGAATGAACTTACCGCTACATTAATAGGATATACAGATGG
>CALIQO010000321.1 GCA_938044055.1 uncultured Saprospiraceae bacterium | reverse complement strand
AATGGAGTTATTGGCTTCAGCAACAACTGATGGCAATTCTTCTACATCATTCTCACTATCTACGGTAATTCTGATGCTATTCTGTCCGACACTAGCTGTACCTTGATTCAATAAAGTGACAGAAACATTCTTCCTTGATTCAGGAGCCATTGTTTCTATGTACAGTGTGTCAGAAACATTACCATCAGGAAGGATATGCTCGACAGCTATGGTTATCATCGAATCCACAACACTTCCTAGGTTTACAATATCAAATGATATATCGTACCTTGGATCTGATGTACTTATGATATCCGGATCTGTTTCTATGGTTTCGAAATCTACTACATAATCTGGTCCATCATGGGAAATTAATTGAAGTGCAGGATCTCCGTGTAATGTAAACTGTTGTAACAGTGTAACATAACCGATAGAAGTCCTACTGTCTAGAGACAAAAAAGTATTCCTCATTGCCTTACCGATAGAAGAGCCATAGAAATTATCGGTTAATGATTCATAGTAAGTAGAGCCTGCTACACCTTGTGAGCTGATATAAGCTGTCCCAGAAGATGCTGCAAAAGCAATTGATCCAACTTCTGGCTCTAGTACGAATGATTCACTTAATCCTTTTGTTTTACTAGGAACGAATATGTTGCCTGAATAACAACCAAGAGAAACAATCATGGGCAGTCGCTCAGCATTCTTATACTTCGAAGGATCTTCAAGGCTAAAATCAAACGTTCCTACCGCACTGTGCCCAAAGAATGTGATTAAAGAAACGCCCCCATCAATTAACTTTATAATTGAGTTCGAAGTTGCATTCTGTAGCGGATCAGCACTGTTCTTTAAAAAAGTAGTAACATCCGCACCGAATTTTTCTTCTACTATAATGTTCTCCATTTGCTTTAAGTAAGATCTGATGATGTCTTGCTCACCAGCATTACCTCCCCCACTCAGGTGGATCATCCGTTTGGTCCAGTATTTATCGTCTAAAGTCTGAGGCAATTCCTTGTTTCTTTCAAGTGCTTGAACTTTATTAAGATATATCTCTACTTCTTCTGCAGAAGTAGCTGCTATTCTTCCTACGGGAGCAATTGCATAATTTCTTCCTTTTTCAGCAAACAATAAATTATCGGATCCCGGTGCTCCCCATGCAGGAACAAAATAATTTGCCGTAAGGACATCTTCTTGCTGCTCCTTAGTTCTATAATCAGGATATTCTATTCCTTTTCCTATTACGAAAAAGTATTCCAGTGAAGGCCATGCCTTTTTCACGTAATTAGAAAAATTGTTAATAGAAATAAAGTGGTTGTCAATCCCGTAACCGAAGTGGTCATAGATTTCTTCAGCACTTACTACAACTGGATTGAATCCCCCTCCTGCTTCAGAAGCGCGGTAATCTGCATATGATTGAACCCAGTTAATTCCACTACCGTCATCGTATAACTTATCGGAAGAAACAATTACGAAGTCATGGTCTGTGTTAGATAAATCGGTAAAAGTGATCGATTCCATTTCTCCTACACTTCTAATTACACCTTCCGCTTCTGGGTTATAAACCACTAAGTCGAAATCATTATTTCTTGCCTCAATATTAATTCTTACAACACCGTTTTCAACATCTAACTCTCTTCTAGTATTGTTGCTGAGGTCAAGCATATAAACTTTCTCCCCATGGTCGAAATTCTCAAGTTCTATATATCTGCGAAAACCTTCATTGGCCACTGGAAATCTGTATTCTGATGCGTTCTCAAGGTCAAACGTCCTAGGATATCTAAGTTCGACTTGGGACAATAAATTGCGATCACCGTTACCGTTGTTTCCTTGAATTACAATCTGATTGCTATTCTCAAGCTCATCTACCGGTACCTTAAATTCGTCATTTATGACTCTATATGTGTTGGCAAAATTATATGTCTCATATTCTTCCCCATTGAATGTAAGAGAAATAAAATGCGGTGTGCTGTTGACCCCAAATCGTGCCCTAAAATAAGCCTCTTCACCATCTTCGGATAGATTCTGAATAGGAACATTTACCGATCTTTTATTCACAATAGGAAGTGCATATCCTTCTGCCGTAACAAGGGTAGAGTATCTTATATTATCAGACCCTCTTTCTGTAGGCTTGTAATGTCTATCGCTGTAAACCTGTAGTTCACTGTGCATATAGAATTTTTCTGGCTGAGGCAAGTTTCCAGAAAGGGTGTTGGTGATTTCTAATAACCTATCGTTAGTCTTGTCTGTACTAAGAGATAAAAAATAAGCTGCTGTATCTGTTACTATACTGTATGCTGGATTAAGCATGTCTTCTTCTGATTCATACAAGAACCGGTCTAGCTCTCCCCTATTTTTAAACCCATAAAACTCTAAAAAATCATTATCCCGAAAGCTACCGATTCTAGAAGTATATATAGGAACTTGCTTGCCATTCCGATATAACTGCAGGTCTACTCCTCTTACGGACGAAACATCAATCCCTGCTGATTGAAGATCGGCATAGGTGATTCTGTATATTCCGTCTTCGTGGATCTTTATTTTATGATAGGTCTGATCGTAGTCTATCCATTCATTTCCGACCAGTGAATCGCCTTCGACAACCATCTGCGATGACATTGAAAACCAAGAAAACATTAAAAGTAAAAAGGTAACATTTCTCATAGCTTATTATTAAAACACATATTAAGTTTTATTAAAATGTGTTAATTGTATTATTATAGATAGTTATGCTTCCGCAAAAATATTTTTTTTAATCTACTTTATATGGTATTATAACGGACTTTTATGTCTTAACATATCCGTAGATTCCCCTATTTTGTCAAGCTTTAACACTCTTATTGAAAGGATTCAAATTAATTGACAGATAATTGACACTTATTATTTCATATCTAGCCATCTTTTTTATCCTGATCCAATGGGTATACTGGCTTTTATTTCAAAGGGTGTTTTTCTTTAATTCTAAAGTAGAAGCTGCACCTAATACCGGAATATCGGTTATTGTTTCTATCAAAAATGGTGAGTCACTCATCAAAGAATTTATGGAGTCCTTGATGAATCAATCTTACCTCTTTTATGAAGTTGTTCTGATTGACGACTTCTCTTCTGACAATACGCTTGAATATCTGCAACAATATGCAGGATCTCAAGTCAAAATAGTTTCGGCCTCAATGGATCTTCCTGGGAAGAAACTTGCCCTTACAGACGGAATTAAAGCTGCACAATACGACTGGTTATTGTTTACTGACGTAGATTGTATCCCTAGTTCTAGAAACTGGATACAATCAATGGTTGACCATAGTACGCAGTCAGATGTTGTACTTGGATATGGTCCTTTAAGAAATTCTAAAAGACTAATTTCTCTTTTCTCTTCGTATGAAACAATTGTAACAGCTGTACAATACCTTAATTATGCACTTTATAAACTGCCTTATATGGGTGTGGGAAGAAACATGCTTGTTGATAAAAAT
>CALIQO010000320.1 GCA_938044055.1 uncultured Saprospiraceae bacterium | reverse complement strand
CTCACAGAAAAAAGGTCTATTTTCCCTAGAAAGAAGAATAGAATGGTTAGAAAAAGCATTCTCTGAATTACCCAGTGTAGAAGTAGACAACTTTTCAGGATTGACCGTAAATTTCTGTAAAAAAGTAAATGCTCGATACTTGATAAGAGGACTTAGAAATGCTTCTGACTTTGACTATGAAAAGACTATCTCTCAATTGAATTCCATTATAGGAGACAATCTAGAGACTGTATTCCTTATCAGCAAGCCAGAATTTTCTCACATATCAAGCACCATCGTCAGAGAAATAATAAAGGGTGGTGGAGATATCTCATCCTTCGTGCCAGAGCATATCAGTTCTGACATTAAATTGAATCCTATAATCAATAAATAACTAATACCCTATGTCAAATGCATTTTTTCAAGTTCCTGTAGCCAAGAATGAACCCGTACGGTCTTATGCACCGGGTACTTCTGATGTAGAAGATGTGAAAACAGCACTGTCTTCTAGGATGAATGAAGTCAGGGATATCCCGATGTTCATCAATGGCGAGAAAGTATATACAGATAATAAAATTGATATATACCCTCCACACAATATAAAGCATAAGGTGGGCACTTTTAATATGGGTACGAAAACGCATGTTACCCAGGCTATTGATGCTGCACTTAATGCAAGAGAAAAATGGGCAGCAACGCCATGGCAAGAACGCGCCAGTATCTTCTTGAAATTCGCAGACCTCCTAGCAGGGCCTTATAGAGCAGATATGAATGCAGCAACCATGGTTGCACAATCTAAAAATGTTTTCCAAGCTGAAATCGATGCCGTATGCGAATTGGCAGATTTCTTCCGTTTCAACGTCCAGTTTATGACGGAAATATATAAAACACAACCAGAAAGTAATCCTGGGATATGGAATAGAATGGAGTATAGACCTCTAGAAGGATTTATTTTTGCATTGACACCATTCAACTTTACATCTATAGCTGCTAACCTGCCGGGTACACCTGCATTACTAGGTAATGTGTGTGTATGGAAACCAGCTGAAACCCAGATATACTCAGCAGAAATAATCATGGAGATATTTGCGGAAGCAGGCCTGCCTCCGGGCGTGATAAATCTTGTGTATGCTGATGGCCCAGAAGCAGGTGATGTGATTTTCTCACATCCAGAATTTGCTGGTCTTCACTTTACAGGAAGCACGCAAGTGTTCAAGTTGTTGTGGAAAACAATAGGAAACAACATCGATATATATAAATCTTATCCACGTATCGTCGGAGAGACTGGAGGAAAAGATTTCGTTGTAGCTCACGCTTCCGCTGATCCGATCCAGGTTGCAGTTGCACTGGCGAGAGGGGCGTTTGAGTTTCAGGGGCAGAAGTGTTCTGCCGCGAGCCGAGCCTATATTCCAGCATCATTGTGGCCTACAGTTATGGATCGTCTTGTGGCGGATCTATCGACTTTTAAGATGGGATCTCCAGATGATTTTTCTAACTTTATTAATGCAGTAATAGACGAGAAAGCATTCGATAAAATTTCTTCTTATATAGACTACGCAGCTAACAGTAGTGAAGCTCATATTATCGCCGGTGGAAATTATAATAAAGAAGAAGGATATTTTATTGAGCCTACTGTTATTGTTACAGACAACCCTACCTTTAAATCTATGGTAGAGGAAATTTTCGGGCCAGTGTTGACTATATATGTGTATGAAGATGAGCAATTTGAAGAGACTCTGAAACTAGTCGATGAGTCATCTCCGTATGCCCTCACTGGATCTATTTTCAGTGGTGACAGATATGTGACTCAGCAGGTTACAGCAGCACTTCAGAATACTGCCGGTAATTTTTATATTAATGATAAACCGACAGGAGCAGTAGTAGGGCAGCAGCCTTTTGGAGGTGCTAGAGCTTCAGGAACCAATGATAAGGCTGGATCTATTCTTAATTTATACAGGTGGTTGTCGCCTAGAACGATTAAAGAAACTTTCGTAACACCTACTGATTATAGATACCCTTTCTTAGGTGAGTGATATTCCTTTAGATAGAAAAAAGTTAATTATGGCCTCAATGATAATAATCATTGGGGCTATCCTTTTTTCTACGAAGGCCATTCTTGTAAAATTGGCCTACAGACATGACATAGACCATCTGTCTCTTCTGGCAATAAGGATGTTAATTGCCTTTCCCATCTATGCAGCGATATTAAGTCTGAGAAAGAAACCTGATGGTGAAGTAAGCTTAAGAGGAAAGGATGTATTTCATATTGCGATGTTCGGAATTTTAGGGTATTACTTGGCAAGCTACTTTGACTTTAAAGGGCTACAGTTTATTTCTGCCGGATTGGAAAGGGTCATACTTTTTCTTTATCCAACTATCGTGTTATTCTTGTCTGCGATTTTCTTAAAAAAGAAAATATACAAGGTTCAGATACTTGCTATTGTGGTTAGTTATATCGGAGTAACCATGGCATATATGGGAGATATTTCATGGACAGATAACCCGGATATCCATAGAGGTGTCTTGTATGTTTTTATAGCTGCGATCACCTATGCTTGCTACCTCGTAGGGAGTGGATGGTTGTTGCCGAGAATAGGAACAATAAGATTTACAGGGATTGCTATGTTATGTGCAAGTGGGTATGTACTCATACACTATCTTTTTGCAGGAGGGTCGATTATGGGTCTCCTGAGTTATGAAAAAGAAATCTACTTTTATGGCGTTGCAATGGCAATAGCTGCGACAGTAATTCCCAGTTTTCTAGTTTCGGAAGGCATCCGCAGAATCGGGGCTAATAATGCTGCAATCATAGGCGGCATAGGGCCTATATCTACCATCGTGATGGGCTATTATATACTGGGAGAATCTTTTACATTGTTGCAATTAGGGGGCACCATTTTAGTGATTTTAGGCATATTGATTATATCGCTCAAGGGCAAATGATTACTCGATTTTAGTCCCACCAAGTGCTTTCCCGATATGCTGGTCCAGTGCCTTATGAGCAAGTGGAGCACTGTAAGCGTTCAATTCTTCCATGGCGGTATGGATTTCATCCTTGGTACCTGAATCGATTTTATCTCGAATGTTTTTATTTAAAATATTGAGTTGCTCTTTTTCTTCGGGTGATAAGAAATTCTCATTCTGACTTATAAACTTAATGGTAGCAAGGTGAATGGCATTGGCTTCGGTCTGTGCTTCTATAAGGGATCGTTTTTCTTTGTCAGATTGTGCATGTTGTATGCTGGATAGTAACATCCTTCCCATGTCTTCTTCTGATATACCATATTGCGATCTTATTTCAATCTGGGCAGTAACACCTGATCTCTCTTCTAGCGCCTCTACAGTTAAGATGCCATCTGCATCTAGGTTGAATTTTACTTGAATTTTAGGGATGCCAGCTGGCATAGGAGGGATACCAGAAAGTATAAATTCTCCCAGTTTGCGATTGTCCGCCACCATGTCTCTTTCTCCTTGAAATACCGAGACCTTCAAGTTTTTCTGCCCATCGATAGAAGTAGTGTAATTTCTGGCTTGTCTTGAAGGAATCTTGGAATTTCTCGAAATGATGTTGTCCATGAGTCCGCCTACAGTTTCTATGCCCAGCGATAAAGGAGTTATGTCTAAGAGCAATAGGTCTTTTCTATTGCCAGCAAGAATGTCTGCTTGGATTGCAGCACCTATAGCAACCACCTCATCAGGATTTAAACTTATATCCACTTCTTTAGAGAAAAAGGTGCTTACAGCATTTCTTACAATAGGCATTCTTGTAGATCCTCCAACCATAATTACATGATCTATTTCATGCGTTTCTAATTCAGCATCTTTCATCGCCATTCTACAAGCTTCCAGCGTTTTCTGAATCAATGGGCTACTGATTTTTTCATATGTTTCAGTATCTATAGAAAGCTCACTGCCTTCTAGATTGATGGAAAAAAAAGGTTCAGAGCTTAAAGTGATTTTAGCATGTTCTGCATTCATCCTCACTGTCTGTCCATACCGCTTATCTTCTTGTAACCTTACAGGATCAACAGCCTTGTTGTTAACCCAGAAATCTATAATGTTTCTATCGAAATCATCTCCTCCTAGATACGTATCTCCGTGGGTAGACAATACTTCAAATATGCCATTGTCAATCTCTAAAATAGATATATCGAAAGTTCCACCACCTAGATCATATATGGCCACCGTTTTAGATTCCTCCTTAGAAATACCGATTCCATAGGCGAGGCTTGCCGCTGTCGGTTCGTTAACGATTCTTAGTACATCAAGACCTGCAAGTTTTCCAGCATCACGGGTTGCTTGTCGTTGTGTATCGTTAAAGTATGCAGGAACAGTTATGACGGCTTTACTTACTTCTTTCTTTAGCTCTTTTTCTATTCTAGACTTTAAGTACTTTAATATCTCTGCTGATAATTCCACTGGAGAATAAAATCGATCATCGATCGAGATTTTTACAAGCTCTTCTTTTTCAGATTCTATTACTTTGTATCCAAGTAGGTCGCTGTCTTTTTTTAAATCGGTATAAGATTTACCCATTAACCTTTTAACAGAATATATCGATCGCTCCGGCGCTACATTTAGCATTTTTTTAGCTTCTTCTCCTACCAGAATATTTCCATCTTCTGTAAAGTGTACGATTGATGGCACGAGTGCATGGATTCCTTGTTCGTCCTTTACAGGAAATGCTTCTCCATCGTTGATATAGGCAACTAGACTATTGGTCGTTCCTAAATCAATGCCTATGATCACATCCTTTTTATCTTTGGAGATATTGCCATCTTTTAAATTTATATTTATCTTACTCATGTTACTTTATCGCTTATCGCAAAGGTGTAGAATAATATTAAACTCTTTCTAGTATAAAGGGTTTAAAAACAACGACTGGTTTTTAATCTTTAAAAGCATTGCGTTTTGATTCAGAAAATGTTGTCCCAGAAACCGTATAGACTTTTACTCATTTTAGCTGCTTTTTTTCTAGGAAATGCCCTAGTTGCAGAATTCATAGGCGTAAAGATCTTCTCTTTAGAAAAAACATTAGGTTTTGATCCACTTAATTTCACATTGCTAGGTGTAGAAGGCTTAGGGATGGACTTGTCTGCAGGCGTGCTGATGTGGCCCATTGTATTCGTAATG
>CALIQO010000319.1 GCA_938044055.1 uncultured Saprospiraceae bacterium | reverse complement strand
CCTCGGCATCGTTAGAACCTTCATATGTTTTAATGGCATTAGGCTTGGGTGATGATTTGGCTCATTCTTCTATTAGGTTTAGTTTAGGGAGGTTTACTACCGATGAGGAGATTGATGCAGCAATTGAGCTAATCTCGAAGGGGGTAAATCATATGCGTGATTTGAGTCCTATCTGGGAGATGTATAAGGATGGCGTTGATTTGGAGTCAGTAGAGTGGTCAGAGCACTAGATAATAATAATTTGAACTTGATAGTTAGTATCATTGTTGATATATTGGTAATAGAATTTTAATAAAAAAATATAAAAATGGCTTATTCAAAAAAGGTTCTTGAACATTTTAAGCATCCGAAGAATGTCGGAACTCTTGATAAAAGCAAGAAAAATGTTGGAACAGGGCTCGTAGGAGCACCAGAATGTGGAGATGTGATGCGTCTACAAATAGAAGTTGATGAAGAACTTAATGTTATAAAAGATGCTAAGTTTAAGACTTTTGGATGTGGATCAGCTATTGCTTCTTCTTCACTAGCAACTGAATGGCTTAAAGGCAAAAGCATTGATGAAGCATTAACGATTGACAACATGGCTATCGTTGAAGAATTGGCTTTACCTCCAGTAAAAATACACTGTTCTGTTCTTGCAGAAGATGCTATAAAAAGCGCAATTGCAGACTATAAAGAGAAGAACGGATTAAAAGAAGCTTAACAATAGTATCGGAACATTATGTTGTACGTAGCAGATAGTGCGAAAAATAAAATTGAAGAACTCATGTCTGGTGAGAAACTTGCAGAAGATTATTTTGTAAGGGTGTCTGTAACCAGCGGAGGATGCTCTGGATTGTCGTACTCAATGGACTTTGATAATGTTAGTCAGGAAAATGACCAAATATTTGAAGACAATAATGTCAAAATAGTTACCGATTTGAAAAGTTTCTTATATCTTTGTAATACCACATTAGAGTTTAGCGGTGGCCTGAACGGTAAAGGGTTCTTTTTTAACAACCCTAATGCAGCTAGAACTTGTGGATGTGGGGAAAGTTTTGCAGTATAAACTAAAGATCTAATATACACTCTCGATTTCGGTCCGGATAGCAATCCTCTGCTATCTGGACTTTTTAATTTCAGATCATTCTTATTACCATTCTATTCCTACACTTAATTCCCCGTATTCTGCTACCCCTAAGTGACTCTTTATGTGCACAGATAAGTAAGGCCTTACGCGATGGGGAGGGGAAAGCAAGTAATAATTAGCTCCTCCTTCTATGAAGACGGGCTCTACAGGATCGTACCGCTCATATAGATAGGTTCCTAATCCGGTTATGAAAGAAAATTTACCCATTGTTAATTCATGGCCAGCAAGTAACGTTAAGTTGTGCAATCCTTCTGGCCCATGAAAATCTCTTTCTCCAGCATTCCGAGTATACTTAAACTGGCCATACCACCTTCCATAAGATCGATACCTCTTCCCTACGATCAGGGCTATATTATGTACTTGCGAATATGTATGTACATCGTCTGCAAGTTCTCTTTCTGAATCATAAAGGGCGAAGCTATACTTGATCTGTCTAAACCAAGCAGAAGGTAGCATGCTATTGTTAACAGGCTTGAGGTGTTTTTTGATGGTTTTCTTACTTATCGTCAATCCGATGCCCACATGATTCAATCCGAGATTAGGTTCGATGGTCGAGAGATTGCTGTAATGGGTCAGACCTAAGTACAAACCATAAGACCAGTTGTGGAAATGGGTCCTGTATCCCACCCTGAGTTTAGTAACATTATTAATAGAACTGCCTATGGCTCTGTTTTCTGGATTGCTGTTTTCATCAAATTGTTTATTTAAATAGGCGAAGCCACAATCCAATCTCAGATATAGCGGAAGTTGTTTTAGAAAAAAAGTATAACTGGGAGCAATAGAGAAAGCATGGCCATACACTTCTGTATCTCCGAGTGCGTGATATTGCATGGTAATACTGAATCCAGGATGATTCAGTGAAAGACGGTAATCCGTTGAATCTAATATTCTCCTCATGAATTCTACACCGACACCCCAACTAAGAAATTCAGATGGATCTGTTCGGAACTGGGGACTATGGGCAGGGATATAGCCACTCAGAAACTCTCCACCTATGCGATACTCTGTATGCTGAGAAAAAAGGGTGTTGCTGAGGAAAACGATAAAGTATATTGTCCCTAGTATTTTTTTCATTCTAGGGAGAAAGGTAAATATTATGATTGAAGAAACAAGATAATTATGAAAAAGGCCATGACATCCAGTGGAGTCATGGCCTAGGGTAACTATAAATAAAATATCTGCTTCTTTTCAACCATCATAGCTACCATGGGATTGATTATCTATTCAAATACGTACGTAACGCCAAGTTGAATTCTTATTGTATTGACGTCGAATTCTACATCAGTCACGGCGACGCCACCATATTTAACATTATCGTATGTCCCGAAATCAGCATGGGCCGATCCTTTAATGGCCAGATTAGGCTGAATGAAGTATTTTACTCCACCACCGAATCCTAGAAAATAGCCAGATAAGTCGTTGCTGAATCCGTCGAAATCGATGAATGATATTCCGTGCTGAGACAGAGATGCTTGTAAGAATGGTCGGAACTTAGATAGGGTAGATCCGAAATTCATACGTACACCTGCTTCAAGCTGGCTAGAAGGATAGGCGTCTATAAAATCGGATCCACTGCTTACAGATGGTGCATACTCAAAGGCAAAGAAACCTTCTAAGTAATCGGTGAATCCGTAAGATGGCGATATATTAATAGCTAGTCCGCTAAGCAATTCACCAGAAAGGTCGTCGCTGTTCCATCCACTTACGCCTATGGAAGCGGATATATTGAATCCACTCACGGCTGATTGCTGAAAAAGACTCTGTCCTGACACAGAAGAAAGATGGATGATTGCTAGTATAAAACTTAATAGATATTTCATGATGCATTTATTTATAGTTGAATGAAAATTAGATTTCGATTTTTATTTGTT
>CALIQO010000318.1 GCA_938044055.1 uncultured Saprospiraceae bacterium | reverse complement strand
GACAGTAGTAATGTCTGTTATCGTAAGATCTGTAGGTGCCGAGGGCGGAATATCATCTATGAATTCTAGCGTTTTAAATTTTTCTTCTAATGTATCGGATACATTACCGCTTTGGTCAAGTGCAATGATGGCGATCTTGTACTCGGTATTTTCATCTAGCCCAGATAACGTATATGAAGTATCGGTCGTTACTGAAATCATTTCATCATTTAGGAAGACCTCATATACGATAATACTGTCTTCATCTACAGCGGGAGACCATTCTGCAATAGCAGAAAACATATCTATTTCTTTTACTTCAAGGGTACTGAGGGTCGGAGGAATGGTGTCTAAACTTGCGCCGATACAGAAATATACACTATCACTTAAGGAGAAATACCCACCTTGGTATATGAATTTTCCACCACTTGATAATCTGTATCTTCCATTGCCATAATTACAGCAGATGCCATCACCATATTCATCTGATATAACGAAGTTATAGTCTCCATCTTCTAGAAAATAAGTGTGCTCGATGGTTGTTCTTTTTGTCTCGTTTTCGTAGCTAGGGTTAACCTGTATTGTATCATTCCCTTGTTTAAGCACCCAGGATGTTTCATCTGGGTAATTGTCGAATTCTATGGTTATAGTAAGGCTGTCTTGAAAACAAGGACTGGTTTCATAAGGCTTACCGATACCTACAGCATGCCATGCATTCTGAGTAGCTATGTGCTCTGGTGATCCTTCACCATACAAGTCTATCGCTGATTGTATGGCTCCCCGATGGGCATGGTTGTAACTGGCAGTCGGGAACAGATAAGTGGTCAGATTTCTATAAGCTATAGAAGCTGCTTTTTCAATTCCTATACCTTCTACGAAGTAGGTTTCATCATTGTCATTAACATCGTGTCCGCCTTCAGATAATAAGTAGAACCACTTGTTCTGGACACCACTGTTTATGTGCACTCCGCCATGGTCAGCAGATGTTGCTAACCAGTAATCTCCGAAGTAGGTATCTGGATTGCTATACTTAATGGGGTCCTCCAGCGACCTTAAGGCCCTGTGTTTTTTCATGTATATGTTTCTACCTATTTCCCAGTCTACTTCTCCAGTTACATAGTATTCTACTGCTTCCGCAAATATGTCTGCGAACGATTCATTGAGCGCACCACTTTCATAGGAATAAACTAGATTAGACGAGAATTGTATGATTCCATGACTGAACTCATGTGCGATAATATCTAAGGATGCAATGGCATCATAGGTTTCTTTATCACCATCACCAAAAGTAAGTCGAGTACCGTCCCAGAATGCGTTGTTGAAATCTGTTCCATAGTGTACGAAAGCATCTACATCTGATCCTTCATTGTCATAAGAATGCTGTCCATGCTTTTCTAAAAAGTAATCGAATACAGACTCGATGCCCCATTGAACTTGAACGCCAACAGGCTTCTCATCGAAGTAGTTGCTCTGACTGCTGATAGCAGTAGCTGAACCATAATCCTCTGAGTTGCTGAGGTCCATCGTTTTAATTTTTGTCCCTGATTTTTCAGACTCTAAGTAGTACATACCATTCTTTCTAGTAGAGGTAAAACCGACTTCTCCATTGAAGTAACTCTTCCCACTTGATGGAACCTGTGTATGGTGAATCTTGTCGTTGTGACCCATGATTCTACCACTCTGCGCATCCACATATATATCCGCTCGCTTGAGAGGGTAGAGCCCATAAACATCAACTTTATAACATAATGAGGGTAATGTTTTCTCTAAAGCAGATTGATAGATAACCAGTTCTGATTTGTTTAATTCTTCTGGAGGGTAATAGCTCTTGTTAGAAAGAGATCCTTCTGCCAGGTTTCTTGCTTCAGATTCAGAAATATTTACATTTAAGGATATCTGCTTTATATCCATCACTGTTCCAGATACGCGAGCTCTACCAGAAGGTTCTCTGTGCAACTTTATGATGTGGTTTTCTACTGCATAACCACGATACATCTGCTTGAATGAAACGTGCTCATGGTTCAGTTGATCTTTTCTTGTGTGTAAGGGTAGGAGGGTGTTAATGTCCTTAAGGTTAAAATGCTCTTTCAGTAACAAGTCATTAGACAAGTGATTTATAGCGGAATTAACAGAGACCAATCCTTCGTCTACATTCAATATACGCTCTTGACTATAAGACACATTAATAAGAACAATAAAGGAAACAGTGGTAAGCCAGGTTCTATTCATGAAAAGCCTATTTAAGCTAAACTATATGTCGTTTATTGTTGAATCAGTAATTGATCAACAAGGAGAACATATAAGCGTAGCTCAGGAGCAGATATGGGAAACTCCTAAGCAGAATAGTAGAATGAAAAAACTATTCCAAGTTTGGGTATTCTAGCAGGTATCTACCAGACAAGTATATAAATGTAAACTAATTGTCTTTTTAGAGTCAGACTAGAAACTAGGCATAAGCAGAATTGCATTCTTCATCATTCTGCTGGGCCCTCTCCAGAACATGCGATAATGTGTATTGTCGATGAGGTATACAATCTTGCCTCTTCCTATTCTTGCCACACCTGCTCCAGCCTTGCCAGAAAGGTTCTTGGCGTTCAATTCAGGAAGATATCCAGCTACAAACATATCGTCTTGCTGGTTATGGTATTGTACCACTGTTTGGAATTGAGGATCAGGCACGATGGCATCGTTTCCGAACTTCAACGGGTATACATGATTGTCTAGACCAAAAGCCAGCGGATGGGTATTATCAACCCTTGCATTAAGCGCTGTACCTGGTGTCCGAGACTTTCCGAAGTAATCGGTGCGATTTTCATAGCTCACTACAGACGCCTGATCAGAAGTGTCTCTTCCAACTGAAGTGAATGTTACATTAGAAGCTTTGTTCTTTTTAGAAAAAAATCTAGCAGCGCTTTCTGTCGCTATCAGCGTTCCCCCTGCTGAGATCCAGTCTCTGAGTTTCTTCATGGAAGATTCATTAAATACTTGAGAGAGGCCACCTCCACCTCCAGGTAAGACTAGGACATCATAATCTTTTAAAGAAGCGTAGCCATATCTGGCACCAAACTTTGAAACCGATGTTTCCGCAAGGATCTCTGGTCTGATTCGCTCTAGTGGAAAGGAAGTTTCATAATCCATCATCCAGTAAATCTGTCCTGAAGTATAGGTGTTAAAAGGTCCACCTACCAGCATAGCTGCCTTGGGTTTTTTAAGAGGTTGACTGTTTCTCGAAGCCAAGTCTATTCCAGAATCCATTCTTCCAGATGGTAGACCGACTATGGTTACATTGTGTTTAGAAACAATTTTCTCGAGGTCTTGTCTGATATTTTCTTTCTTCGGGTTTCGCCCCATAAGAAGGATGATCGATCCTCTGTCGAATGTATTGTCTCCATACTGAAAGGCTTTCGTTGCACATCTTACAACATATCCCATGTCCCACAGAGCATTAAGAGCCATAGGGGCATCTTTTTGTTTCCAGTCCATGGCATAAGCATATCTAGCTCCGGGATTAAGAAGATTACCTGTTGCTTTATCGGCATGTGTGTAGGGTGTGATTTTACTATAAGATTCCGTTGTGTAATAGGCATCTAAGTTATACGCAAGAGGCACCGCCCATGTTGCCATATCATACATGACGGAATCTTCAATAACCATGTTCCGTTGAAAGATACTGTTTATAAGAAGGTGATTAGCTTGCTGAGTAGAAATGACAAAGTCTCCACGATTCAAGGTCACGGTTTTAGATCTATCATCCTGATAATCGGTAGCTCTGATAGATCCATTTTCAGCAACTTCATGGATGTCGACCTTGTGATGATCAAGGATTCTTAAAACTTCATGTAAGTGCGGGTTTCCATTGTTTTTAATGATGTAGTTGCGGGTATTTATTTTAGAATTCTTCGGATCATGAGATTCTATTCCGTAAGTAATAAACTGTTGTTTCCTTTCAACTGCTTTCTGTATGGTTGCTAGCGATGTAGCATAGTGATCCCAGACCCTCTGACGTAGTGTAAGAACATAATCATCCCATGTCTTAATGGCTCTTCCGCCTGCGATTCCACCTTGCTCTACCAGCATTCCAATCGCTCCCATAACCGATGGGTAACTAGAGCCATAACCAGGATAGAAAAAATCATAGGCTTCTCTGGTGTAGTAGTTCACTTGATTCTCGTCAAAAGCTTGTGCATTGGCCCTACCGATGGTATCTGCTAGAGGCTCGTAGGTGTCGGGAAGTAATTTGTTTCGAGGAGTGGTTCCAGGCACTGTAAAGTAATTGCTGTTGTAACCCATCTCATGATAATCGGTATGCAGCTGGGGCATCCAGCTTGTATATATCTCTGTCTGTCCTCTTGACTCTGGATGTACACCCCAGATCCAATCTCGATTAAGATCGAACCAATAGTGATTGGTCCTGCCATTGGGCCAGGGCGCGTAATGTTCTAGATCTCTAGGTTCATATCCTGTGGTGTGTCGTTTCATGCCCTTATACCAGTATACATATCTATCTCGCCCATCTGGATTGATGCACGGAAACATAAGGACGATAGATTCATTCAAGATCTTCTTCGTTTCCGCACTTTCAGAAGCAGCAAGGTGATAGGCAACTTGCATTGCAGCCTCAGTTCCAGATGCTTCATTGCCATGTATGTTGTAACTGAACGATATGGTTACCGGATGATTTTTAGCAATCTCTAGAAGTTGTGATTTATCATTATTAACTGGATCTGCCAGCATAAGATTGGTCTTCCGGATATCCTCCAGCGAGCCCAGGTTTTTTTCACTTGTAATGACAAGCGCATACAGGTTTCTCCCTTCGTAAGTGCTGCCATATGGTAAGAGTTTTATCCTAGGAGATGCTGCAGCGATTTCCTTGAGGTAAGCCTCTGTGTGTGCATAAAAGGTAAAGGCTGTACCTAATTCATAACCTAGAAATTCCTTAGGAGAAAGTACAGACGCATTCATGTTCTCTTCTTCAAACTTGAATTTTTCTGGTAATAAAATGTCTTGTCCTAGTACACTCGACTGTAGGAAACACAATACTATTATAGATATTATTGTAGGAGTCAAGTATGATGTACGGCCTTTCGGCAAATGTTTTTTCATTGTTTTCATCATTGGTTTTTTAGTCAACATATTCTTTTCTTTCTACAAGAGCATACTTGCCATCATCTAATTCTATATATCCTTGATCATAGCAGAAGCGGTACCTATTTCCAGACTTGGTTATATACTCATTGGTAAAATAACTGAATTTAAATCCATGATCGAGAAGCATGGTCTTGGTAACCTTGGTTTTTCCGCGGGGGTTTAGCGCTTGTAGTATTCTTCTGTTTTTTCTGAGAATATTGGTTATGTTCCTCATGAAATTGATGGTGTCCCGGTTCGATTTATTGTGATACGAAGTCCGGCACTGATCAGAACAATATCGTTTATCTATTCTGCCGTACAATTCTGAGCCACATTCAAGGCAAGTTCTTTTATTGAGTGCTGGAGACATTATTGAGCGCTGTATTTAATTTCACCGTTTAAGATAGTATGTAAAACGTTAGCACGTAGGATTTCTTCATCACTACAATTGATGAGGTCTTCAGATAAAACGACGAGATCTGCATACTTTCCTGGTTCTATAGACCCTTTGATTTTTTCTTCGAAAGCGGCATAAGCATTCCCTAAGGTGTAGGAATAGATGGCTTCTTCTCTCGTCATAGATTGTTCTGCAAAAAATTCGAATCCATTGTCTATTCTCTTTCTAGTTACGGAGGCGTAGAAACTAGGAAGAGGATCTACATCTTCAACTGGGGCATCTGTGCCATTAGCAATGATGACACCTTCATCCAGCAATGATCTCCATGGGTAAGAACCGTATTTCGCTCTTTCATATCCTAGCCTTTTCTGAACGAATGGTGCATCAGATGTACAATGGATACCTTGCATGGATGCTATTATATTATACTCTTTAAATCTTGCGATGTCATTGGTGTCGATGTGTTGTGCATGTTCTATTCTCCATCGATGGTCACCGTCTTTTTGGTTTAATGACTCGTAGATATCAAGAACAACATTGTTGGCTTTGTCTCCGATAGCATGTACACACAATTGCATATCATTTGCGGAAGCGATATCAGCAATCTTCTTAACCTCGTAGATATCTGTTGTATTCTGGCCTACGAATCCTGGCTTATCGTTATAGGGTTTCAATAACCAAGCACCGAATGCACCTAAGGCGCCATCTACCTCAGATTTGATAGCCCGGCAAGTATAGAAATCATTACCGACTCCTACCTTTCTGTAAGCACCTATCTTACCTTTAAGGTTTTCAGAAGAAAGTCTAGCCATAACCCAAAGCCGAAGATCAAGATCACCTGCTTCTGCCATGTCTGCATAACGATCCATTTCTTCATAGGAAGAACCTGCATCTTGAAACGACGTGATTCCTTTCTGTAAGCATTCCGTCGCTGATGCTTTCACTGCTTCATACCACTCTTCTTTCAGGGCTTCCTGAGACAGATCTTTTAAGTATTCTTGGTATGCATTTCGGATCACACCCATTGCCCGCTCTTCGAATACACCTATTGCTTCTCCACTTCTGTCTCGTACAATTTCTCCACCGCTCGGATTAGCAGTTTCCTTAGAAACACCAGCTAGATCCATGGCTTTTTTATTGGCATAAAGGGAGTGCCCACTTGCATGACTTAGGATGACTGGATGGTCTGGTGAGATCTTACTTAGTGCGTCATGAATAGGGTATCCATGGATATTTACTATAGGCGTGCTGTCCCATTTTTCTTGGTGCCATCCTCTTCCTATAATCCATGTGCCTGGATCAGACTCTTTTACTTTCTCTTCAACCATGGATACGATTTCTTCCCAACTCTTAGATTTTAAAAAATTAAGATTAAGTAAACTATATCCTAAACCGGAATAATGACCATGTCCTTCTATGAATCCTGGCATCACGAATGCTCCATTAAGTTCTACTACTTGGGTTTCAGAACCTATGGCTTCATCGGCAGTGGCATCATCTACAAGCGCCTTGATTTTTCCATCTTCTATAATGATATTAGATACGCTTGAGAATCCATCAGATACCGTATATATGTTGCCATTTTTAATTACCATATCAGCATGACTAGCTTCTCCACAAGAGAAAAAGAGGAAGATTATAAGTATTCCTAGTAGTTTGCTTAAAGAAGTATCATTATAAAAGGGTATGATAGGTCGATAGAAAGAAGATAGATTATTGATCGAGTCGGGTGTTATGATTGTTTTCTTTTTTATCATATTTGTGCTCACTTATTTATATGCCAATTGATTTCAACATTCGCCGAATATAAAAAATCTATAGATCTCTTTCTGGAAAAAGAGTTTCTCAATGATTCTCCAGATACGCTATATAGTCCGATTAGGTACATTCTAGCTTCATCCGGGAAGAGGATCCGCCCTTGCTTGGTTCTGATGGCTTGCCACTTGTATCAAGAAGAATGGCAAGAAGCCATCCATGCAGCTGCTTGTGTAGAAGTGTTCCATAATTTCACCTTACTCCATGACGATATTATGGATGAAGCTAGTCTCAGAAGGGGTAAAGAAGCGGTTCATATTGCTTATGGAATTCCCTCCGCTATTTTATCTGGAGATGCTATGTTGATATATGCATTCAAGTATCTAGAAGTATACGGCGCAGAATCATTTAAGAAACTATCATCCTTGTTTAGTAGTGTATCTATAGCAATATGTGCTGGTCAGCAAGAAGATATGGATTTTGAAAATTCAGAAACAGTAACCATTTCCGATTATATAAGAATGATAGAAAACAAGACTTCTGTATTGTTAGGTGCTGCTATTCAGATGGGAGGAATTATAGGCGGTTGCACTGAAGAGGATGAGAACCACTTATATGAATTTGGCAAAAACATAGGAATAGCCTTTCAGATTCAGGATGACATCTTAGATGTATTCGGAGATCAAGATAAGGTAGGAAAAATAGTAGCTGGAGATATTATTAACAATAAGAAAACCTATTTATATCTGAAGGCACTAGATCTTCTAGATGAAAAAGGCAAAGCCAGACTTAAATCATTGTATGCATCTACTCCAGAAGCTGTGGAAAAGAAAATAGAAGAGGTTAGAAGCATATTTAGATCTTGTGCGGCTGAAGCTTATGCTCAAGAATTGAAAGAGGCTTATTACATCCTCGGAGTATCTCATCTTGAAGCGCTCAATCTTGAGGGTGATAAGAAACAACCGTTAAGAGATTTAGCAGAATTCTTGATTAAGAGGGATCATTAAGTTTTCGGTGTCTATTCTATTACAATAGCATTCAACAGCACTTTATAAATTGATGTCTAATCACATCTTGTAAGATCATACAGTTTCTCCGTTAACATTCAGAGATAAAGATCTTTTCTATCCTTTATTCAAATATTATTTTACCATTCCACCATTGTTTTTCTATGGTAGCCTTTTTCTTATTGTAGAAATTGACAGCAGGGGTATT
>CALIQO010000317.1 GCA_938044055.1 uncultured Saprospiraceae bacterium | reverse complement strand
TCAGCGATTCCATATTGCTCTGAAGGTAGTAAAGTCACAGATAGACGACGATATTGATAAAATGAAACAATATCTTTAAGAATTATTTTCCATTAGTGGCAGTTAATATGAGGTATGCCCATTTTATGAAGAAGTATAATGTATGTCAGAAATAAAGCCTAAATCATTTTGGAGAAAACCGGAGGGTATCACAGGAGCCATTGTCCTGGGAGGTATTGTAATAGGGGTAGGACTTCTAGTTAATGCTTTCTGGACAGCTTTGCTTTCATTTGCCAGTGGAGGAACAATTCCATTGGTTGTAACACTCTTAGCCCTGGGTACGGTAATCTTTATGGCGCTCGATAGCAAGACCAGAAATCTATTCTGGTATATGTACAAGAGTTCTATGAGATGGATTACTGGACTATTCATCCAGATAGATCCTATCGGAATATTGAAGAGTTATGTAGATGACCTTAAAGGAAATCTAAAGAAGATGAACAAGCAGGTCAATCAACTGCGTGGACAGATGCACAAGTTGCTAGAGATGATAACCAACAATAAGAAAGCCATTCAATCTAATATTACGCTTGCGCAAAAAGCTAAAGCCAACAATAAGCAATCCCAAGTCATTCTTAAAAGCCGTAAAGCTGGTAGGCTTAAAGAGTCCAATGTAAAACTGGAAGACCTTTACCGTAAAATGGAAGTGCTCTATAGAGTTCTATCTAAGATGTACGAAAATTCTGAAATCTTAGTTGAAGATATCCAAGACCAAGTAATGGTTAAGGAGCAAGAAAGAAAAGCGATCCGTGCAAGTCATTCTGCTATCAAGTCAGCAATGAATATTATTAAGGGAGATTCAGACAAGAGAGCCATGTTTGACCAAGCGCTGGAAGCTGTTGCTGATGACGTAAGTCAGAAAGTAGGTGAGATGGAGCGTTTCATGGATATGTCAGAGAACTTTATGAATAGTGTAGATTTACAGAATGGCGTGTTCGAAGAAGAAGGATTAAAGATGCTTGAGAAGTGGGAAAATGAAGGTACATCATTGTTGCTGGGAGAAGAGAAGGTTACTTTACTAGAACAGGCTAATGATGATGAAGACGTGTTAGATCTCAACGCACCAATTAAGAGACCAGAAAAAGTAGAAAGAGGCAATCAATACGACAGCCTATTTGACTAATATAGAATTGTATTAAAATTTAGTATTTAAAATTCACGGATTAACAAAAGGAAAAAACGATGGCACGACTAACAGGATTTTCAAAGCTACTTATCACACTAGCCATACTGGCACTAGTAGTTTTTGGAGGCAAGTATATTCTTGATAACACAAGTTTCGGGAAAAACTTAAAAGACCAAGCCGAGGAAGCTTCTAGTTCTTCAGGCGATTCCCGTTCTGATAGAGGCAATAGCAATGCTTCTGATAATTCAGATGGAAAGACCTTACGGGTACAATTGGTATCCTGGGGTGGATATGCTCCCGGTCTTTATTTCAATGAAGGTGCTCAGGCAAATATGCGTTCTAGGTTTATGAAAGACTATGGATTCAAGGTTGATTTTAAGCTGGAGAATGACTTAATAAATGCCCTTAATGCATGGATGGCAGGAGAATATGATGTACTTGTACAGACTGCAGATGCATTTCCATTATATACAGCACCTGATGAAATCAATGCAAATAAGCCAAAAGCCTTCATGCAAGTAGATTGGTCCAGAGGAGGAGATGCAATTATTGTAAAAAGAGGCATCAATACCCTTAATGATCTTAAAGGAAAGAAGATCGCTGTAGCCGTTCCTTCACCGGCACAGACTTTGTTGATTTCTTCCCTACAAGCTGCAGGACTGAAATATGGTGATGTCGAAGTAATAACAACTCAGGATAACTTAAAGGCGGCAGAATTATTCCGTTCTGGAGATATAGATGCTGCTGTTGTATGGAGTCCAGATGATGTAATTGCTACTAGAGAAGTTGCAGGAAGTAAAATCCTCCTTACTACTAGAGAACAGTCTCACATCATAGGGGACATTATGTTTGCCAGTCAAGATTTCATAGATGATAACAAATCAATGATCAATGGGTTTTACGAAGGATGGATGAAAGCGGTAGCTGAGCTTAGCGCAAATAAGAGTAACCGTGAAATTGCTGCTAAGTATCTAGCTGAATTAAACGGCGTTCCTGTCGAAGATGCAATGGGAATGATGGAAAATGTATACTTTACTGGACATGGTGATAATAAAAACTTCTTCGGTCTTAATACTTCATTCAGAGGAAAAGAAGGTCAAGACTTGTATGGAGACATGGCTAGAAAATTCGTAGAAATAGGTGATGCAGAAAAGATTGCTCCTAACTGGAGATCTGTAATATACAACGGAGCCATCTTAAATGCGGACGGCAATCTAAAAGGAGCAGGATATGCGGCTGAAAAATCTAAAACATTTACTCCAGCTACTGCTAAGGAAAGAGCAGCTCCAGCCATTGCTTCTAAGCCACTAAGCATTGCTTTTAATACAGGAGCATTCGAGTTGACACAAAATGCTAAGACCCTTATCGATATACAATTCGCAGATGTTGCTAAGACTTTCGGTAATGTAAGAGTAAGAGTAGAAGGCAATACCGATAATGTAGGTAATAAAGCCATGAACATGGATCTGTCTAAAAAGCGGGCTCAGTCTGTAGCAGATTATCTTTCTAATCAATACGGAATGGATAAGAACAGATTCGTCATTATAGGTAATGGTCCTGACAAGCCTGTAGCGGGTTGTGAAACCAATGCTACGGAAGCATGCAAGTCTAAGAATAGAAGGACAGAATTCCAACTCATAGCTGGATAACTAACCTATGTTCGACAACCTATTTGATTTAAGAAAAGCATTAAGCAAGCAACAGAGGGTAATCCTAGGGTTAGGAGGTATATTGTTTATACTGGGTCTATGGCTGATATTTACAAGTGGAGATAATCCTATGGTAAAGCCAGGAATCCTTCCCCACCCATTGAAAGTCTTTACAGCCTTTGGGGATTTATATGCAGATAATAACCTGATTCAGAATACATGTAAATCTGTAGGACTTAACTTAAGTGGTTACGTTGTAGCACTTCTATTCTCAATACCCATAGGTTTCTTGATAGGTTTGTTTGGGTTTTTCAGAGGATCTTTTCAACCTCATGTCGATGCCATTCGATTTGTTCCGTTAACCGCAGTTACAGGTATATTCATTACTTGGTTTGGGATAGGGATTTCTATGAAAACCATTTTCCTAGCTTTCGGTATTGTTATTTATCTATTACCTACAATAGTCGTAAGGATAGACGAAGTAAAAGACGTCTATCTTAAAACAGTATATACGTTAGGTGCTAATAAGTGGCAGACCATAAGAACGGTTTACTTCCCTGCCGTGATGTCTAAGATATCAGATGACATCAGAGTACTCACAGCCATATCCTGGACCTATATAATTGTTGCAGAAGGCATAGGAGATCAAGGAGGATTAGGGTCGTTAATTTTCAAGTCTGGTCAGCGTATGGGAAGGCCAGATAAGACATTTGCTGTTCTTCTGATGATCATTGTTTTTGGCGTATTTCAAGACAAATTGTTTGCCTATTTAGACAGGAAATTTTTTCCTCATAAGTACCAGACGAAACCAGGTTACCAGAAGAATGCTCTTAAAGAATTATCAATCTGGGACACCATATGGGATTATGTATTTCAAGTAATGAAGTACATCTTCATTGCCATATACCTGTTCTTTGCGATATCAGAATTTTATCCATTGATGGGAGATGGTATAAAACCTATGACCTACCTTTTCGGAGGGACACAATGGGTCATTCATTTCATCTTCTTGATTGCCATATTCAGAAGCGGATATAAACTTTTCCTTTCACCTAAATCCAGTGCATAGTTATGGAATATCAAGCTAAAGACGAAGTAGCCTATGACAATGTCATCGAGTTGAAAGGGATCAGCCAGAGTTACGACGGAGGACAATCATGGATTATTAAAGATGCTAATTTTATAGTAGAAGATAAACCAGGCCAAGGACAGTTTATAGCCGTCCTAGGCATGTCAGGGAGTGGTAAATCCACCATACTTAGATACATCGCCGGCCTTCAGGAACCTACCCAAGGAGAAATATTCCTCAAAGGAAAACTAAGAACACCGGAGGATAGAATCAGCATGGTTTTCCAGCAGTATTCATCCCTACCGTGGATGACTGTTCTGGAAAATGTAGGCCTTGCCCTTCAATATGCTGGCGTCTCTAAGAAAGAACGCGATGCCAGAGCCATGGAAATCATTAAGGAAGTAGGACTTGAAGGCCATGAAAAAAAGTATGCCATGTACCCTACTCTATCCGGTGGACAGCTACAGAGAGTCGCCATTGCGCGCAGTCTCCTTGGTAATTCAGAGATCCTTCTTATGGATGAGCCATTCGGTGCGCTTGATATCAAGACGAGGTTACAGATGCAAGACTTACTGGCTGGCTTATGGGAGAAGTTTCAGAGTACAATCATATTCGTTACCCACGATATTTCAGAAGCCGTATACCTTGCAGATGAAATCATGATTCTTAAATCGCCTCCATCAAGATTTGTCGAAAGAATAAAAATAGACCTTCCACTTAGTAGATCTCGAAACATTAAGCGGGAGCCTCGATATACTGAGCTAGTTCACCATGTGGAAGACACCATGATCAAGGTAGCAGAAATGGGATAGTATGGCCATCGGCATTGACATACGGGATAGAGACATTACCCTCCTATTAGATACCTTGAAATCTAAAATACCGCGTGTACCCATCTATACTAATTTTTCTGACCCTAGAATAAACAAAACAATAACCTGCCTCCTATGCTGGGGACATCATCCAGGGCGTTTCGATCGGTTTCCTAATCTTAAAATGATTTCATCCTTGGGTGCAGGCGTTGATCATATATTCCAAGACCCCTCCCTCCCCACAGACATTCCCATCACTAGAATTGTTGATCCTACCCTGACAGAAATGATGAGCATATATGTCAGAACAAGCATTAAGCAATCTGGCAAACTGAAAATTCAGGATCCTACTATAGGAATTATGGGAATGGGTAAAATCGGACTAGGCGTCGCCATAGACCTAAAACAAAAAGGGTATAAAGTTATCGGATACAGCCGCACACAGAAGGACATTGAAATCAATCATTTCACATCAGAAGGTTTTACCCATTTTCTTTCTCTTACAGATATTCTTATCTGTCTATTACCACTCACTCTTGATACTTATCACATCCTTAATGACCGATCAATGTCTAACTTACCTAAGGGAGCATATATTGTTAATGTCGGAAGGCATGATCACATAGACTATAAAGCGCTCTTGAAGTATGTAGACAACGGACATTTATCGGGAGCTTGCTTAGATGTATGCTCATCTTCCGACCCACTCTATTCCGAAGTCAAAAATAGAGAGACCATATTAGTAACTCCGCATATCGCTTCTATAACCGATCAGGAAGTCGCTGGGAGACAGTTGGCAGAAAACTACAAACGCAAGATGAATGGTATTCCTCTATTCAATCAAGCCAAAAGGAAGATGGGCTATTAATTACATTTTATAATTTAAAGTGCATTTTCATTCCTTCATGAGTTGCTTTGAATCCTAAATCTTCATAAAACTGAATGGCTTCAGGTCTTTTCTTATCCGTTGTAAGCTGGAGTAAGTGTGCATTACGATCTCTAGCTGTCTCGATAGCCCACTCAAACATCTTCCGCCCCATACCTAGTCCTCTTTTATCTTTTCTTATTCTAACTGCTTCAATCTGTGCTCTTATCCCACCTTGATAAGTAAGATATTGAATAAATGACAGCTGCATGGTTCCTATAATTCCGGCGCTATCGTCTTCAACGACAATCAATTCCTGATTGGGGTCCACATTGATGTTTTCAAAAGCTTCTAGATATGCAGCGGGCAAAGGAATCTGAAAGTCTTCGCGCGTCTTCCCTAGTTCATCATCAGCAAGCATTTCGACTATATAAACAATGTCATTTCTTTTCGCTTTTCTAAATATCATAATTTGGAATCTTAATTCTATTATATAGGTAATAGGATTTAAGAAGGTAGCTAAATTTCTGGTTTGTTGTAATCAATCGTTTATAAAAATGCCGCTTAGAGCTAAGTAAATGCTTATATTTATTTCCATAATTTGTCGGGTATACAGTATCCAGGAAATATTTGTATTGATACTAGAGGATAAACCATGTCTACATAACGTTAATAGATAAGAAAGGATTTATTCCTTGCAACAAATACACGGAGAATGAAATCGAAAAAAATCAACGACAACTTATATAAGGCCTTGATTCTATTGCTTTTATTAGGAAGCATTGGTTTTTCTTCTTGTCTTAAAAACAATGCAGAAGAAGCCAGTAAATCGCTTATAGGAACTTGGAACATAGACAGCCACATCACCTATTATGGAACACTATTGAATATGGGTAGCTCTTCCGATTCCAGTTCTGTGCTTACAGAGAATGCTGGTAGCATGGAAGCCAAAGCGTCCTTCATCGATATACAACTGATGATAGGTGGGAACGAAGAAAGAATACAATCTACTTATAGGTTGATAAACGAAAAAGTCAACAGTGGATTTACCAAGGTTAATAAGTATTACTTACAACTCGATCAATCTGTGATAGAAGTAGAATACGGAGATGGCACATCTGATTCCCATGAATCTGCAGAAAATATCGCCCTGTATCTGAGAGATACCATCGACAATTCAATAACAGAGAAGGTTCTAAAATTAAGTAAACAGTAATTAGCCATAGTTTCTTATTTCTAAAGATAAGTTCTTTTCTTTATTGTTTAATTCTAGTACATGAGACAGAGAACAGTAGAAATAGAAACGCTGCAAGAATTTAATAGATTAGGCCCTGATCTTAGAAATCATTGCTTACAGAAGATTGACTTCTCCCCGGTTGATACAGCGTGGAGCAATTATACACTTTCAGGAACTGTATTCCTCGGCTGTACCCTAAAGTCGGAAGAAAGGGATATTATCAATAATAAAGGAGGTATCATTTTTCCTAGAATTGAAAACCATCCTTATGAGGTATATAGGAATACCTTGTACTCCTGGCAAGAATTATACGCAATTCCAGATCCAGTAGAGAACATAACCTATGATGAAAACATCTACAACCACTTTTATGCTAACCGTTTCAACATTTCCGTTACAGAAGCCTTGTATCAGAGGTTACACGATCATGCGATAGACGATGCCTTATACGAATTGCTAGGAAGTGAAGACAATGGTACTTTCCAGAAGAAGTGCATCGGAATCATGGGAGGTCACAGCACATTGAGAAATGATCCTAACTATAAGCAAATTGTACGATTGTCATATGCCCTTGCACAAGAAGGTTTCTTTATCTGTTCTGGTGGAGGTCCTGGAATTATGGAAGCGGCCAATCTCGGTGCTTATCTTAAATCCTATACCACTGCAGATGTGGAATCCGCTCTGGAAATCATGGATTCGAAAATGAAATATAGTGATGAAGGATACATGGATGATGCTATGGAAGTGCTTGAAAAATTTCCAGAAGGAAAAAAGAACTTAGCCATACCTACCTGGTTTTATGGCCACGAACCGAGCAATGTATTCGCCTCTCATATCGCCAAGTACTTTTCTAATTCTATAAGAGAAGACATATTACTTGCTGTAAGTATCCATGGAATAGTTTTCGCTCCTGGCAGTGCTGGTACACATCAAGAAATATTCATGGATGCTGC
>CALIQO010000316.1 GCA_938044055.1 uncultured Saprospiraceae bacterium | reverse complement strand
AATTACAAGTCCATGGGTGCACAAGATTAGAAAGAGTAAGGTTCTAGGAATGATTTTGGATGCTGTCAATGCGATTTCACTTTCCTTTATGATTGTAGTTGCCATTAAGCTGCTGACAGAAACCATTCATGATGTCAATACAGTCGCTTTGCTTGTTCTTGCTGCTGCAATGACATTCATACTTAAGTGGAATCCATTGTTGGTCCTAATCGTCACTGCCATTGTTAATGTTGTAGTACGGTCTTTACTATAGATTTCTGCTCAAGGCAAATTTTTCTTGATTGTTGATCAGAAGAGTGTCTTAATCAATTACTATTTTCTTTCTAATTGTCGCAAGTGTTAATCTTGTTTTCCAATGTGATCTGCGCATTCCTAGCAGTCTGTAGATTGTCGAACACAAGTGAAAATTTTTCTGTGAATTCAGACTTGCCATCGTGATCAGTGGTTGCGATTACTTTCTCCTTCCCTTTGGTTCTTAGATTTAACTTCAATGCGTTTTTAGATATACTCAATTCTACTTTACTCTTGTCTAAGTCATACAGATTGATTTCATAGTCCATTGATTTTTTTCCTTCATTGATGGTCTCGGACAACAACATTTTACAATCTGATTCCATGGCAAGAACTTGACTTAGTTTCTCGGTACTAGCTGCTTCTATTGTTTCTGAGATGTATTCCATGTCTTGTTCCGTAATATCTGGACTGCAGCTTTCTATAACTTGTTCGATTCTAGGAGAAAACGAACGAAAGAACTCAAGATCAGAAAAAGGGATTTCTATTTTATTATTATACCCGCTGAGTTCTCCTTCTTTATGTTCAATTATAAATTTTTGTTTCTGATTGGTTTCTATTTTTAAAGTCAGTTCTCCAGAACCATAAGATTCTTTCATTTTTCTAACATCAAGATCGCCCCAGTTAAAAGCATAAGATATCTTTTTTCCTTTCTTATCCGTAACCTCTATTTCAGCATTACAGGTTGCATTGCTTGTGATCGACTTCTCTCCACTATAGCTATTTATAGCCGCAGCCACATCTTCTAAGCAATTGTCGCAGAAACCATAAGATTCTATTCTTGTATCTCGAATCTCTAAAGCATGGCTTGACATTTTTTCTATGGCTTTACTGAGTTCGAGTGCTTCTGTAGGGGTCTCAAAGTAGAATTCTACAGTGTTGGTGAATCCTGTTTTTCCTTTTCCAGATTGTAGGATGGTTTTTCTGTTTTTCTCTGTCTTAATCGCTAAGACTACTTCTTTACCAGTTTTTATTTTCATGGATTTAGGATTTAAATCCCCGAGTCCTACGAAATAAGTAAAGTCATCTTTTTTGTTTTTATTAGCAGCAAGTATCATGTAATCTTCATATTCGTCATGGCTGCTCAAGTCCTGTATTATGGTTTTTTTCTCATAATTGACGTTGCTAATTCTTTCAGAAACCCAGGTCTGTAGTTCTGCTAATTCCTCAGGAAGATTTATACTAGATTCCCACTCTTCAGCTGCGCTAGGTATAGCAGACTCTAGTAATTCTTTAACTTCTCTGGCTACATCTATATCATCAAAGTAAATCTTAACCTCATTCCCATAACCTTTGTCTTTACCATCAGTAATTAGATTAACGAACTTCCCACGCTTAGATTTTAAGATTACACTGAGCTCTTTTTTGCTGGTTTTCAATTCTACATTGTCAGCAGCCATTAAGCCGAGATTAAATAGATATACTTCTTCTTTCTCTTTGCCGTCTTTCTGCTTAGTAGTCTTCTGTACCAGTTGTATGTCGAAAGGGGTGTTTTCATCATAGACCAACTCTTGTGTGATGGTCTCCTTGCCATTGTCGATCTCTGTAAGTAAATCATTTATGGATTGCAATTCAACCACTAAGGAAAAATCTATAGGGTAAAAAGGTAAGAAGGAAATAAGAATTAAGTAAAGGTACGTCATGTTATAAAGTATTAATGATTATTTCATTCATCGATGAATGGATGCAACAACTTTTCAATAATAAAATACATAATTCATCTCAGAAGTTCCATAAGAGTAAGCACGAAGATGCTCACACTTGAATTATCTTTTTCTGAATGTGAATTCATATAAATATGTTCTTTAAATTTAGAAAAGGTAACTTCGTATAGCTGCTTTTCTAGGGTTAGCCCAAAGGTAAAATAGTAATCACCAGCTAATTTATTAAAGAAATACCTTCTTAATCTCATGAAATTAATATTCACAGCAGAGATACAACGATTTAATTCAGACTTATTCGCCTTTCATGTTAAGGTGCCAGATGAGGTAGCAATCGAGATTTTATCAGATGAAAATAAGCGTATCTTAGTCGATTTCAATGATGCTGGCTTTCAGGTGTCTACAGCTTTATTCCCTCTAGGAGACAATAAGTATTTTATTAATTTAGGAAAGGATGTAAGGAAGAAGTTAAAGGTGGATAAAGGAGATCATGTTAAATTGACCATAACCAGAGATACTTCTCCTTATGGAATGCCCATGCCTGAAGAGATGCAGGCCATTCTCCACGAAGACCCAGAAGGCTCGGAATGCTTTCATGCATTAACCCCAGGCAAGCAACGCTCTCTGATATATCTCGTCTCTAAGGTCAAGAGCAGTGAGAAAAGATTAGGGAAGGCCTATGTTATTATTACTTTTCTCCGTGAAAACAGCGGTAATTTAGACTTCAAGGAATTAAATGCGGCCTTTAAGGCCTACAATAATAGATAACCTGTAAAGTCGGTAATGTGATACTTTGGTGATATCTTATCATTAACTTTGGACTATATAACAAGTGATGTATGACTAGAGCCCTTATAGTTGAAGACGATCCTCAGATTTCTGAGTTGGTAGAAATTCATCTGAAAGACCTCGATTTTCAGATAGATACAGCCTTTGATGGTTTAGATGGGCTGAAGAAAGCAATCGATAACGAGTATGATTTATTTATACTTGATATCATGCTTCCACGCCTAGATGGACAAGAGATCTGTAAGAAGATTAGGTCTTATGGTAATACCAATCCTATCATAATGCTTACTGCTAAATCAGAAGAAATAGATCGTGTATTAGGGTTGGAAACAGGCGCGGATGATTACATCGTAAAACCATTCAGTGTCAGAGAATTTAAAGCGCGCGTTAAAGCAATTATGCGCAGAAGTTTTCCCAGTCATAAAATTGCAGTTAATGACACCCAGACTTTTTTAGAATTTGAAGGTCTCAATATTGATTCCGACAAGCGCATTGTGTATAAAAAAGATAAAAAGATAGAATTGACAGCTAAGGAGTTCGATCTATTATTGCTTCTTGCTGAAAATCCTGGAAAAGCCTTTAACCGGCAGAGTATTCTCAATGCTGTATGGGGCATAGAATTTGAAGGATTAGAACATACAGTGAATTCTCATATCAATAGAATTAGAGCCAAGATTGAAGATTCCATGACTTCTCCCCATTATATATTAACAGCATGGGGGTATGGTTATCGATTTAACGAAGAAGTCTCAATTAGAAAATAACACAATCAATCCCTGTGAAGAATAGATTATTTATACAACTTTCCCTTATCTTCTTAGTAGTCATTATTATACTGGCATCCATTATAGGCTATGTGAGTTTTAATATGGCACACTCGTATCACGAAGATGCAAGTCAGAAGCTGGGTGCTAAAATTGCTCAGTTTACTTCTAATGAAACGGCCCCTTTTCTGCAGAACGGAGATATTGATACGACAGCCATTCAAGATATTATGCATTCTATGATGGTTATCAATCCAGATGTAGAAGTATACATGCTAGACAACATAGGGAATATCAAGTTTCATGTTGCACCTTATAAAAAAGTGGTGAGGGAACGCATATCTCTTGCACCTATTAAGAAGTTCGTTGCCATGGGCGAGGACATAACGTGTATAAAAGGGGATGACCCTCGGGATTTCAATCAGAAAAAGATTTTCTCTGCAGCTCCTATTATGGAAAACGATGTCCAGAAAGGGTACTATTATATTATCCTTGCCAGTCAAGATAAAGCTACAGCACTGGCTGGATTGAAGTCTCTGTATGCAATGAAACTCGGAGGATGGCTCTTAGGATTAGCGTTACTGGTAAGTCTTCTGCTTGGCTTAGGCGCGATATACTATCAGACTAGATCCTTGTCTACGATCATGAATACCATGAATCTGTTTAAATCAGG
>CALIQO010000315.1 GCA_938044055.1 uncultured Saprospiraceae bacterium | reverse complement strand
AAGCAGTAAAGTGCTTATTGTCAAGTTCTATATTGTGTGAGACTGATTCCACAGCCTAAATATAGTTCGCTTATTTTAATAGGAGTATATGGTTTTTACTTGAAATAACTTCCATGCTCTGTTTCTAAGAATGCGCTGAAGGAAATTTCTTCTTGTTTTATAAACCCTGTACTAGGCAGTGTCCCTGCATCTACCATTTCGATTACTGCAACAAGGCTGGCTGCAGTAGTCCATGATATGGCCCGCCATGTGTGGTTGCCTATCTTCTTAGGATGAAATGCTCGATAATATTCATTCCTGAAAATTTTCTCTTCTTGCCATCCCTCTACAACGGCATACACATATACAACATCTTCTTTTACTGGAGGTTTGGCATTTTTCAGGATTTCCTCTAGCTGTTGCTTGTCTTCCTTCATAATCAGTTCATACATGAGAAAGCGCATTAATTTGCAGTGCCCAGGATATCTTATGGTCTTGTAATTAAGCGTGTCTACCTTCCCTTCATATGTTTCGCACATGGTCCCTAATCCACCAGAAGTGGTGAATGCTTCGAATTCTTGACCTTCTATATTGATATATTCGAGTCCATCCAGTGAGGTAACCATCTTTTTCTTACCGTTGTGAATGGCCTCTGCATCATTGATGTACTCATTGATAACACCTGCTGGTGACCAAGTGAATGAGTATGCCATTAATCCATTGGGGTATCGAGGAAGAGCGCCTACTCTTAATTCTATGTCTCTCAGTTTTGTGAATGAATGGGTAAGGTGTGCACCTACTATGCCTATAAGTCCTGGTGCAAGTCCACATTGTGGAGCCATTACAGAAGTGGCTGTTTTGCTTAATTCCCTTATATAATTGGTTGTATCTACATCTTCTGTCAGGTCGAAGTAATGTTTACCCATTTTATGCGCAATGGCTGCAATAGGTTTATTAAGGAAGAAAGGTAAGGCAGAAACGACCGCGTCGTTTTTCTCAATAAGCGCTTCCATAACTGATTGATCACTGACATCAGCCTGTACTATATCGAAAGGTAGATTGTAATCGTAATGGGGTTGATTCATATCTACACCGGTTACGGTATAGTTTTTACTTAGTAGGGTTGCAACCAGTGTACCCACTTTTCCTAGTCCTAGAGTAAGAATTTTCTTCATATCGTGGTTTGAAATAAATTTTATAAGGGTAAATTTGATTACATTTATCATTAGCACCAATTGCTATTTTTGAAGAAATGATAAGTGCAATTAATCAAATAGAACTTAGACACTTCCGATATTTTCATGTATTGGCGGAAGAACTCCATTATAGAAAGGCTTCTGAGAAGCTTTTTATATCGCAATCAGCCTTGAGTCAACAGATCAAGCAACTGGAAGATCTTCTGGAAGTTACATTATTCGATAGAAACAATAAGAAGGTGGTTCTCAGTGTGGCCGGTCATGCACTTCGTAAGGATGTGCGGCAGTTATTGAATAAGCTTCATCTTACACTAGAGAATGTGGAATTGTTCAAGCAAGGAAGTCAAGGGGAGATGGTAATCGGTTTCGTAGAGTCTGCGATGGAGACAGTAGTCGGCCCAGCGATGGATCAGATGAGCAAGGAACAACCACACATAAGGTTCGAATTGATAGAACTTACCAGTAAGGATCAGATCAAGGCTATGGAATATCGAGAGCTGGATATTGCCTTCCTTAGGTCTAATGTTGATTTAGAGAATATGCATGTGAAGATGGTGTATGAAGAACCATTTATGGTTGTACTTCCAGAAGATCACCCTATTACGGCAACCAAGATCACAGATCTAAGTATTTTAAAAGACGATATATTCATCCTGTATCCAGAGGATGAAAGTCAGTTGTATTATCAACAGGTTATAAGCTTATGTGCAGAGCATGATTTTCTGCCCAGAGTATATCATAAAGCCATCCATCCGACAACCATAATGCGCATGGTTAAATCAGGCATGGGTGTTTCTATTCTACCTTCTTCTATTTCACAGAAACCATTCCCAGGAACGAAGAATATTGTTCTTGATAATTATCCTAATCGCACACGTATATTCGCAGTATGGAATCAAGAAAATGAGAATAAATTTTTACAAGATTTTTTAAATCTATTGTAAGTTGTGTTAGAGATATTATCCCGCCATACTCCGCTGCTTCTGCAGATAATACTCTTTTCTATCATGCTGGGAATGGGGATGACCCTTTCATTGAAAGATTTTAAAAGAGTCGGTAAGTATCCTCTTGCTATTGTGATTGGAATGGTAAATCAGATTGTATTGTTGCCATTAGTAGGGTTGGCAATTCTTAAACTAATTCCTCTTGAAGCTGCATTTGCGGTTGGACTTATGGTGGTCGCAGCAAGCCCTGGAGGTGCTACCTCGAATCTTATTTCTCATCTATCTAGAGGAGATACTGCGTTGTCCATATCTATGACTGCAGTATCCAGCATAATTACGATTTTATCCATTCCATTGATCATCAATTTTTCTCTAGGGTTCATTATGGGAGATGCGGAGGCTACGGTTAAACTAGATGTATGGCGAACCATCATAGGAATTATCAAGCTTACGGCAGCACCTGTAATCATAGGTATGATTATTAAAGAAAAATTTCCTCAGCTGGTCCAGAATATAGGAAAGATTATAGCTTGGGGATCAGGGGTTGTAATTATTATTGCACTATTACTTATGGTTAATAAATTAGCAGAAGTGGGCGATGTATGGTCCTTCGTTAAAGTCTGTTTCTTACCTGTATTATTATTGAACTTGGTGACAATGGGTATAGGATATGGTAGTGCGCGATTATTAAAACTTAAAGCTCCTCAAGCCATATCTATATCTATAGAAAGTGGGATGCAGAATAATGTACTCGGTATGGCCATTGCTACTTCACCTGCTATGCTTAACAATCCACTTATGGCCGCTCCTGCAGGAGTATATGGTATTGTAATGTGTGCAACAGGTGTCTTGTTTATTTTTATTTTCAGAAAACTTGTACAATGATTACAGTGCATTATAAATCTATCGAAGCGTATATTCTTGTTGTGGGTTGTAACAGTACAATAGGAATTGAACTCTGTAAAACGTTGTTGTCGATAGGAGCAATGGTTGAAGGTGTAGATATTCAACCAACTACTGAAATCGAAAGCCAAGAGGGATGGGCTTACCATTGTATGGACCCACTTAAGGAAGATTTATGGCCATCACTTGTGGGTGGAATAGAAGCAAAAGGTAAAATTCTAAATGGCTTGGTCTGCTTGTCAGGAACCATAAAGTCTTTCTCTTCCATAGAAGAAATGTCTACTGAAGCGTGGATGGAAACTTTTAGCATCAGCTTTATGTCTTGTTATCTAGCTTGCAGATATGTTGTGCCTCTTCTTAGAAAATCTGAATCAGCTGCTATTGTAAATATGTCATCTGGCTTAGCATACGGAGGCCAGAAAAATTATAGCCCATACACGACTGCTAAAGCATCAATCTTAAGCCTTTCCCGTACACTTGCTTCAGAATGTGCGCCAGATATAAGGGTAAATGCTATTGCTCCTGGAGCAGTCGACACTGCTTTCATATACAATAAGCATAATGAGATGCGGTTTAATTTAGAAGCATACTTAAGCATCATTCCTCAGGGTAGAATGGCAATTCCACAAGACATAGTCCAGGCTATTATTTTTTTACTAAGTGATCAATCAACCCATATTACTGGTCAGGTGCTCCACATTAATGGAGGAGCTCTTATGCCGTAACTTGTAATTCCTATTCGTATTATTTCTGGTTCTTCTCATCTTTTAGTGTAGGATTTTATAATGAATCTTCAGACAGGTTTAAGCTTGTGTATGTTGCATAAAATTAATTAATAAAATTAATCATTAATTATGTTAACTATTATGAAATATATTTTATATTTACTAATTGTGATTAAACACCTAACCCATCCAATGGGTTGATTTAATTTTATCTAAGTCAACATTTACAACCATGAATCCAATACGCAAGATTAAAATTTTACTCCTACTTTTAGTATTCACAAGTTTAGGTTTTATTGCCGCTGCTCAATCGGTTTCTGGAAATGTAGTAGATGAAGAAGGGATCGTATTGCAAGGAGCTACCATACAAGTCAAGGGAACTGCCCGCGGAGCAACAACAGATGCAGCGGGTAATTTTACAATAGAAGCATCCGATGGAGAAACCTTGATCGTTTCCTATATAGGTCTTGAGACCTTAGAGATTCCAGTGGGTAATGATTCTAATTATAATTTAGTTATGCGGACAGATGCAGCAGCATTGTCTGAAATAATTGTAACAACTACTAGACAGCCAGTTCGGAAATTAGAAACAACAACTGCCGTTACTGTAATTAATTCTCAATTGTTACAAGGTGTCAGACCAGAAGGTTTTTCAGAAGCAGTACAAGGAACACCTGGTATGTATACAAGTCAATCGCAAGGAAGATTTAGGGGAGCAATCATTACAAGAGGTTTTCCGGACGGTTCTGGAAACGGATTGGTCTATACAGGTATTTTACTAGATGGACTGCCTACTCTTGCTACTACAGCAAGACCGCCTGATTTCGCATTTGGTATGGATGGTAATGTAGAAAGAATAGAAGTTGTAAGAGGAAGTGCAGCTACTCTTTTTGGAAGAGCATCTGCAGCTGGTGTAGTGAATATTATAAGCAAAGTTGGAGGTACCAAGACGAAAGGATCAGTCCAGTTGACAAGGTATAATAACAATGTCGACACCGATGGTAGAAGTGCACTTGATTACAAAATGGACTTTAATGTTAATGGCCCTATAAATGATTCTTGGAGGTATAATGTAGGTGGCTATTATGTTAATGATAAAGGTTTTAGAGATCTTGGTTACAACGATAGAGGAGGCCAACTAAGATTTAACATTGATAAGTTAGGGGAGAACAGTAATCTTAGAATATACGGTTCTTATGTCAATGTTTCTATTCAAAATATGATAGATATCCCTTTTAAGTTAAGCGACAATACTCCGCGGGATGAGTGGGATATATATGATTCTTATTATGACCCTGTTCTAGATGATATAGAGTATACTGCGGTAAATCGAGATGGAGAACAAGAAACAAGATCTATCCAGGAATCTAATGAAGAAGGAAACTATGCTAGAGGGTATAATTTTGGAGTAAACTTTGATTACAATTTAAGCGACAATCTGGTTTTATCTAACAAAGGTAGGTATCAATCTTATGATCATGGGACTAAGTTTAACTTAGGAGTTTCCACAACATATGGAGAAGGACCATTTAGTCAGATTAGAATATTGATAGATGGTGATGGAACAGATAGTGACTTGATGGATGAACTTAGATTAACATATAATGCACAAGGAGAAAATGTTTCTCATAGTATAGGAGGAGGAGTATTTTATTCAAGAGGAAATTACACACCTCAGACTTTTAGTTTAGTAGGATGGACAACACCGGGTAAAGATAATTTAGCACTTAATGGTTTTGTTCCGCCTGCTTTTGGACCTCCTACAAGTGGCGGACAAGCAAGAGTAGACGAGTACACCATCACTTCAACTTCTTTCTTCTTCGGTGATGAAATGAAAGTAGGGGATAACTTCAGACTGAATGCAGGAGTCAGGTATGATAAAATCAATATGGATATCCAGGGGTTATATGATGTTCCACAGAATGTACAGAGAGAAGAAAACCACAGTGACTACAGTTTCAGTGTAGGTACGAATTATAAGTTAAATGGAAGAAGTGCTGTATACGGAAATTTTGTAAGTGCTTTTAGAATGCCAGATTATAGCGCTTATACTGCAGCACAAGTAGGCTCTGTGGAATCAAAGCCTAGAATTGAAGATAATGAAAGGGTAAATAACCTGGAGATTGGATATAGAACAGGAGCCGGTGACTTAGGAATAGACCTAGCGGGTTTCTACACCAAGATTAACAATAGATTAGCTACTGTATACGAAGGAGCAATGGCCGTACAGAGACCACTAGGAACCAATGTTATCAACGGATTCGAAGTGGGTCTTACTTACGCCCCATCATCTATTAAAGGATTATTAATTAGAGGATCTGCAACATTGCAGAATGCAACATTTGACGATTTCGATATAACAGCTAATGATATAAACCCAGATGGACCACTATTTGGATTTGAATTGACAGACCAGGGTACAGATGCTGATGGAAACAGATTGTATACAACAAGCTTAAAAGGAAATCAGATTCCTAGGGTTCCTTCAAGAATTTTTAACCTGATGGCTAATTATAGTTCTAAGCACATAGATGTTAATGCAATGATGAACTACTTCGGAAAAAGATTCGCGGATGCAACTAATCTCTTGCAACAAGACGATATCACAAACATAAATCTAGGAGCTGCTTATAAGTACAACCTTAGCAATGGAAGTAAAATAAAAATTGGATTCTTAGTAAAGAATGTAATTAATACAGACAAAGCACTTAGATTTCTCTATGTTTCAGATAATGATGCAGCTATTAAGATCCAGCAAGATATTCAGAGTGGAGATATTGATCCTGCAACTACTTATTATACAGGAATACCATTTCTTCCAAGAAGAATCTTGATTACAATAGGTTATGATTTTTAGACTATCTATATAAACTTCTAAAGGGCATCTATAATCTGGGTGCCCTTTTTGTATT
>CALIQO010000314.1 GCA_938044055.1 uncultured Saprospiraceae bacterium | reverse complement strand
CCAGGAGGAAGAAGAAATTCCATACTTCGTCCACACCCCTGAATTTAAAATTCAGGTCAGAGAAGCATATGAGGAATTATATGGTATAGCTGATACCAATCTAAAAAATAATGGTGATCCAGAATGGCTGGGTCATTGTCTTACGGAAGATCCACTGAGAGGTGGAAATACTAAATCTGGAGACAAGGTTTCATGGAAAGGAAAAACATTCTGTGTCCCTTGGTAAAACAAGGATTACAGAAACCATCATAAAGCTTTTATTGGAATGAAGGAAGAGGTTTCCACACATTGAATGAAACTGCAACCATGAAACACACTACGAGGATTGAGAAAGTGGTGGATTACACTCACTCTTCCGGTGTGTTTCATGTGACCTTGTAGAGGAAACTACCCTAAGCCGGGACAGCATTGATTAACTTAATCACTAATGAATTGACGCCCTGTCCCGGCATTTTTTACTTTTTCCTAGGAATGGATGTTATCTGCTCTTGTCTTCCGTCTAGATATCTAAATCCATCTGCAGAAAATAAGCCATCTTCTTCAAGCATAATTCTTATTATTTTCCCCCATTCTTTTATCTCAGTCGCAGAATTCAACTCTATAGAATAGGCTGTATTGTGATACATTTTATAATCGCCTCTACCTGGAGTATTTCCTTGATTGTCCCACATACCTATAGTAGGTCCTGCCGCATGTCCGTGGAAACCGATGGGATGGGTATAGATCGATGCTACTATCTTTTCTTCTCCTGCGCGAGCAAGTGCATCTGCGAGGATCTGATTACCGGATTTCTCTAAAGTGAATTCCTCTGTAAGAATATCCTGGACTCTTCTGCTCGAGGCAAATGCATCCTGTAAGTAAGATGGAACCTCATTTTCATCTGGATGAAGGATATAGAAATGTTGTTGCTGGTCGGTATTCAGTCTTAAATAAGTAATACCGAAATCTACGTGCAATAAATCTCCGTACTGGACGACTTGCATACCTGGCCGTTTTGAAAAACTTCTAAGGTGATCGAACTTTTCAGAATTCTTCCGCTGGATTGATACAGTGGGATGAAACCACACTTTGAGACCTAGATCATTGGACCGCTGACGTAGCCACCACACAATATCATCTGTAGTAGTCACTCCAGGTGTAATGACTTTTTCCGAAAATGCTTCTTGGATAATCTGATGTCCTATCTTACAGATATGATCATACATATCGATTTCAGGTTTAGATCTAGTTTCAAGCCATGCTATTGCTAAGTCTTCTGCAGAGACTACTCTAGATTTATGGGTCTCCGGAATATGCTTCATGAATGCGGCATACTCACTATGCACAACTCCATCTGCTAGACCGAAATCTTCGCTGTAGTTGAGCCCTATTTTCTGTGGATTCCTTTCTATAATATACTTAGATAGTGCTTCCCACTGATCTGGGTAGACATCGATATTCCACTCCCCTTTCAATAATCTGCCTACGCTATACCTAGCTATAGCAATCTTCTCAAGAGGGCCTCCATCAAGTGGCTTATAAAAAACCATAATTGTTCTGCGTCTAGCTGACAACCAGGAACTCGGTAAGATTGTCTTCATGACGGGATCTTCATTGTATTCTCTGGATATTAAGATCCACATATCTAGACCTGTTCTTTCCATCAGAGAAGGAAGCAAAGAATCTAGACGGTACTCAAGCATATCATCGATCCACTCAGCTCTTTCTTTTATAGGTAGGATCCATTCTTTCTGAACCTGAGCATTTGACGGAAGTGAAACACTCAAGACCATAAATACACAGAACAATATTCTCATTATTAAACTTTGTTTTTTCATTTCACATAGATTATCTACTACAAGAAACTAAATATCCTATACAATTGCTTATATGTATGTAGTGAATCTGCTTTACTTCACATGATTTCATTATTAATAAAACACAGTCGCATGGCATTTTATCGTTATATGAAAATTACTACCTTTGCCTTTTATAATATAGCATAGGCATGAGCACCGTAACATATAATGAAGATAATATACGATCACTCGACTGGAAAGAGCACATCCGTATGCGACCCGGTATGTATATCGGTAAGCTGGGAGATGGTTCATCACCAGACGATGGTATCTATATATTGCTTAAGGAGATCATAGATAATTCCATAGATGAATATGTCATGGGACATGGTAAGCATATCGAGATCAAGATTGAAAACGGCATCGTTTCTATCCGTGATTTCGGAAGAGGAATTCCACTAGGCAAGGTAATCGATTGTGTTTCTAAGATTAATACAGGTGGAAAATATGACTCTAAAGCATTTAAGAAATCAGTAGGTCTGAATGGAGTCGGTACGAAGGCTGTTAATGCCCTTTCTGGATCATTCATCGTAGAAAGTTTCAGAGATGGAAAATCCAAGGTAGCCGCATTCTCCCAAGGAGAGATAACGGAAAATAAAAAGATAGGAAAATCACCAGGGGATAATGGGACATTGATGAAGTTTATTCCAGATACCACCATATTCAAGAATTACCGATACCGATCGGAATTCGTTGAGAATATGCTATGGAATTATGCCTACCTCAACGCTGGATTAAAACTTGTCTTTAACGGCAAGACCTTATATTCTAGAAATGGATTAAGAGACTTACTAGAAAGAAAGAATGATCCTGAGACACTGCGGTATCCGATCATACACCTGAAAGGAGAAGATATGGAGGTCGCCCTTACCCATGGCAACCAATATGGTGAAGAATACTACTCATTCGTCAATGGTCAAAACACGACTATGGGTGGCACCCACCTAGCAGCATTCAGAGAAGCCATTGTGCGTACGGTAAGAGATTTTTACAAGAAGAACTTCGACACGAAAGATATCCAGTCCTCAATCATCGGAGCAATCAGTGTAAGAGTTGAGGAACCGGTATTCGAATCGCAGACTAAAACCAAGCTGGGTTCCATCACCATGGGGCCTTCATCACCTACTGTAAAATCGTTTATCCACGATTTCATGAAGAAGCACCTCGACAACTACTTGCATAAAAACAAGGAAGTTGCCGATGCCTTGCTTAAGCGGATTCTACAATCAGAGCGAGAAAGAAAGGAAATAGCTGGGATAAAAAAACTAGCCAATCAACGGGCTAGAAAAGCCAACATTCACAACAAGAAATTGCGTGACTGCCGCGTACACTTTACCGATGGCCGGAAAGTAGCAGACGAAGATAAACTCGGAACGACGATATTCATAACTGAGGGAGATTCTGCAAGTGGATCCATAACCAAGGCACGGGATGTAATGACTCAAGCTGTCTTCAGTCTACGAGGGAAACCCCTTAATTGCTATGGCCTTACTAAGAAGGTAGTATACCAGAATGAAGAACTTAAT
>CALIQO010000313.1 GCA_938044055.1 uncultured Saprospiraceae bacterium | reverse complement strand
CAGGGCTATAAATACTTACAAGAAGCAATTACCTATGCAAGAACTAGTATTGATTCTGCTAAGATTACCTCTAGCATGGGTGTCTATTTTAGACGTCAAAATAAAATAGATACTGCCAGACAATTATATCTCAGAGGCATGGAATTGCACCCACAGAATGAAGATCCCAGATTCTTCGCAATTGCCTATAATAATCTTGCTATTCTAGAGAAGTCACAAGGCAATTATGAATTGTCATTACAATACTATGATAAATCTACAGCTTACTATAATATCCTTGGTGCCAAAACTGAGGTGGCATCAATTGATGTAAATAAAACCTACATATTATACGACCTCGAGAAATTTAAAGAAGCAGAAAATATTCTTAACAGTGTCGAAGAAATTACCATGAAATCCGGGAGTACTGTTGAGAAATTAAATTTCGACTTGATTCGCTATAATATTGCAGAAAAGCAGGGAAAGTATGCCGAAACACTTAAGTATTATAGGAGATTTAAAAACACCAAAGATTCTGTCGACAATGTAAAGATCAATACCAAGATCGCAGAATTCGAAGTGAAGTATGAAACGGCAGAAAAAGAGAAGCTGCTTGCGATTACAGAAAGTGAACTTACTCAGGCTAATCTTCAGAGAAAATATCTGCTCGCCGGACTATCATCGATATTTACACTTTGCTTTTTCGGTGGTTTGTATTTCTGGTCAAGGTATAATTATCAGAAAAAATTGAGTGCGGAAAAACTGAAAACGATGTCCGTAGAATCCATGTATAAAGGTCAAGAAACAGAAAGGCTGCGAATTGCTAATGATCTTCATGATTCACTAGGTGGGCTCTTAACGACCATAAAAATTCACGTTGATAAATTATCTGGAAATCCAAATAATGCTATGGTGGATGAACGTACGCAAGATGTGACAAAATTAGTAAACAAAGCTACACAAGAACTTAGAAGGATTTCTCATAATATGGTTCCTAGCGCCCTCAACATTGCCGGGCTTGATGCGGCCTTGTCTGACTTATGCTCAGAAATACAAGCTACTAAAAAGATCAACGTTAACTATCAATGGATAGGCGGCGACATAGAATCTGAAGACCATATTGCTATATATAGAATTGTACAGGAAGCTTGCAACAATGCCATGAAGCATGCAGAAGCTGAAAATTTACTAGTACAGGTTAATGTTTTATCTGACAGATATTCAATTATGGTAGAAGATGATGGAAGAGGCTATGATAACAATAATGTCAATGGTGGAATGGGTTTAAGAAGTATTGAGTCTCGTGGATTGATTCTTAAGGCCCAAGTAGACATCGATTCTAAGGTCGATAAAGGCACAACCGTTCTTGTGACGAAAAACTTATACCCGTAACAAAAAGGACAATCGATTGAAAAATGGGTTACATAATTTATATGTTTTATTTACCTGAATTATATAACCTTTTTAGATCAACTTACGTCTACCTTAAAGTGAAGTGGTTTAGATCGTCTTGTACAATGATTTAAAACTCCTTTTACTTAAGAGAAAATAAATTATTTTATGGATGATTTTAATAATAAGAATAGCAATCTCGAAGTCACCATTGAGTTGTATAGCGATATAGATTCCACCAAATCATTTCCTGTTCATTTTCATGATACATATGCTATATCTATTATCCTTGATGGCACCTATATCGAGAATGGGCATAGAGCTCACCGCGGTGATGTTGTCATTTCTCATCCATTTGAAATTCATAGTAATTTCGTAGAAGGGAAAGAAACCTATTCTATATTTACGATTTATACGAATCAGATTTATGGTTCAGAAAATCTGATTTTTCCACATAAGTTGATTCGAGATCCATTCTTATTTCAAGCCATCTATTCATTTTATTCCTTGATGGAAATGGGTGAAAAGCTACATTCTGATAAAGCACAAAAACACTTAGACACAATCATGGAAACACTCGCTACTCAATACGGAACACCAAATGAGAAGAGTGCCCAAAAATCGAATTTATCGGAAAATGAAAAATTGAAAAACTACATTCAAGAAAATATAGAATCTAAAATTCCCTTATCTCTTCTTGCCAAACAGAAAAATCAATCTACCTTCCAGTTTATCCGATGGTTTAAAAAAACATATGGGTTAACACCCAATACGTACATTATGCTTAATCGCATCACCCTCGGCAGAAATCTATTGCGAAAGGGCCATGACATAACCAATGCAGTTTACAATTCTGGGTTCTACGACCAGAGCCATTTTTCTAAATATTTTAAACGTGTATACAACATAACACCCGGCACTTACAAGCAGCATTGCAATATTTTACAAGACCAGGATTAAATAAGGTTGTATTTTGAGGTTTTTTAAAACCATCATATGTACAAGAATATTTTAGTTGTTTTCTGTGTCATCATTCTCGGAAGTTGCAAGCTGAGCACAGGACAGGATCTTCCTTCAGAACACACAGTTGAGAATCGACTTACACCTGCTGTCCAGATTAAGAATGATTTACAATTTTACAACATAGAAGAAAGACTCACCCATTATGGTATTCCTTCATTCAGCATGGCTCTGATTAAAAACGGGAAAGTAGTTTTTTCTAAAGCATACGGTAATGGAAGAAGAGAAAGCGGTGTAAAAGCAAGTCCTCGTTCTATCTATCAAGTAGGTTCTATAAGTAAGTCTATTACAGCAGCTACTGTGATGAAAATGGAAGAACGTGGTGAAATAGACCTAGACGTAGATGTAAATAATTACCTCACCTCGTGGGCTGTTCCTTCTAATAAATTTACAGCCTCTATTCCCATTACTCTCCGGCATTTACTTTCTCATCGGGCTGGCATCAACAATGCCAACACCAAAGGTTTCACAAATGAGGAAAGCTTGCCGAGTCTGGTAGAATACATTTCAGGAAAAACAAAGTATCCAGGAATTTCAGTAGATACATTTGCAGACATCAGATACCGATATTCCAATCTCGGTTATGCCCTTGTACAATTGATTCTAGAAGATGTAACGGATCTGCCGTTTTGGGAAGTGGCTAGAAATGAAGTGCTTGACCCACTAGGTATGTCACATTCTTCATTCGAAATTTACAATCCTAATGATGCTGATGAAGAAGTCGTATATGCGTATCAATCCGATGGCGACGTGTACGATGGAAAGTGGAACAATGCTGCAGCTGTAACTTCTGGCGGTCTATACTCATCACCAGAAGAACTTTCTAAATATGTTATAGAAATATGGAATTGTCTCAATGGAAATGGAAAATTATTAAGTCAGGAATCTGTGCGCCAGATGGTTTCTGGAAAACGATACGGTTTAGGTTTTGATTTGGCAGAAAAGAATGGACTAAAATCTATATCACACACAGGTCGGGTTCCAGGGTTTTATGCCTATATGCATATATACGAAGAATCGGGAGATGGATATGTTATGACAGTCAATTCAGACAATGGTGGAGATTTCTTACGTGAAGTTTTACGCGGTCTCTCCGATATCAATAATTGGGGATTGACAGATCCACTTATGATTGATACAGTAGTAATTGATAATGAAGAATTGACCCTCTTACAAGGAAAATATGAAGCGAATATCGGGGGCCAACCGTATACCGCTACCTTATACAATACAGGAGGAAGGCTGGTATTAGAAGATATGGAAGGAGAGAAGTTTCCGTTAGCGCCTATCGATGAAAACAAATTTATGGACATGATTGATGCTGAAAAATTGACTTTTACTAAAAACGAAAAAGGTCTACCGATTTCATTTATGTATAATGATGAATATGAATTTGTGAAAAAGGAATAACCACATTACATCATGATGTTCTTTTCTGGAATTCGCATTCTGATTTTTCTTTCTCGCTGTGCAGAAGTTTCAAATAATGTCGATTTCAAAGGTTCCATATGCGTCTCCTTGGACCAGTTGTCTTTTCCATACAACCCATCTAAGATGCTAGTTAAGATTCTTTTTACTTGATTGTAATCTTGGATGTCATACTCTCTCCCTCTTTTGTCGTTTTTAGGTTTTAACTCTAACCAGTCGTTTCCTGATTTTTTCGCTTGTGCAAATGAATGAAACAGCTCATACACTCCTGGAGTAAAAGAAACTTCTCGCTCTTCTCTACCTGGCAGTCCTCTGAATATTACTGACTGAACATATTTACCGGAAGGTTGCTTCTCCTTCTTAAACTTTAGAAAAAGATTTTCTGAATCTGGAAATACATTTTCTGACAATTCCTTGACCCAGGATAAAGCAAGTGCAAAGAAGATCATAATCAAGCATGTCTTAAACACAGCTGAGAAAAGCAACATATTGGTGTCGGTATCTATCAATTTCAGCACTTGGGCAACGAAGGTTATTAAGACACAAAGTATAGATAAGTAAGCAAGAAAAATCAATCGCCTCCTATAAAAAGAATGAAACAATATTCCTCCTAAGAAAATCAAGGTAAGTGTAGCATAGTACACATCTAACTCAATCGAAATCCCTAGAGATTCTCCTGAAATCATCCGGGTTATCGCTGGAAGCAATGAAAAAAGAAATGGAATTCCTACTATGTAAGGCCAGTATCTGGATTTAATAATGGGTTCTAGGTTCTGGTGAATATACCGGAACCAGGGTAGTGATAACAATATAAATAAACTGTTCAATAAGGATAAAATGCTTCTCCATCCATCTCGCTGAGCACTTAGTTCTACCATCGATCCATCGGCATATATCACTTCTATTCCTCCTGACACACTCCAGCATAGTATGGAGATGGCAAGCCAGACTTGACCATAATCCTTCTGACGTCTACCGATGTGAAACCAGATTGCCATCAACCCCAGAAAAGCAAAAAAGCAGACCATCAATTGCCACCACCCATAAAACTGTAATAGGCTCAACCCATTGTCCACTTGTTCGTTCATGGGACTAAGTTAATTAAACCGAATCGAATCATGAGAATATCAGCTGCCTTACAAAATGCTAAACAGACACCTTACACAATACAATTCAGCAATTATGTCAGGTGGTTTTGATTTAATGTGCCGTTTTGTCAGTAGCGGTGTGCCTTAATTCGCCTTTATGGCTTAATCGATGCTATGGTACAGGTATTGATCAGCAAGAGGTGTAATCATTTTACGGAAAAAACACCTAAAAAAATAAAATCATGAATTGCACACCTAAATCAAAGAACATGAGAAACAAAGATTTATTCTTCCCTTTTCTCGGTAACGTTCTTAACGAGGTTATGAATACACCTGTTAAGGAAGTTGTCCGCGAGAGACCTGTAAGACACACCTACCCCGCGACTAATGTGGTAGAGAATGAAGAACGTTTTGTTATTGAGCTGGCGCTCCCGGGATATGAAAAGAAGGAAGTTGATATCAAGATTGATAAAAACATCTTAATCGTTTCTTCAACTAAAGAGGTTAAGGATGAACTCAAGTTTCAGCTAAGAGAATTTAATTATGGCGCCTTCTCTAAGAAATATACGCTTCCTGAATCAATAGATAAGGAAAAAATAAAAGCGGCTTTCAGTAAGGGCCTTCTTACAATTACTTTACCTAAGGTTCCTGTAAAAGAACCATTATCAATCACTATTAAATAACTATAAAAACCTTAGAAAAAATGAGCTTAATAAAACATAGTCCTATCTGGGACAACAAGCTAGTAGATAAATTTTTCAACCACAGTCTATCCGACATTGTAGGCTCAGACTTTACTGCTACGCAACCATCTGTCAACATCTATGAAAAAGAAGATACCTATTACTTAGAAGTTGCAGCCCCAGGCTTGGAGAAAGAAGACTTTCAAGTGAAGGTAGACAAAGGTCAACTGAAAATAACCGTTGAGAAAGAAGCATCAGATAAGCATAATTCAGGTAGTTATCGCAGGAATGAATTCAGTTATACGAAGTTTAGTAGAAAATTTCACCTGCCTAAAACCATCGATTCTGATAAAATCGATGCTAAATACTTGAAGGGTATTCTTACGCTATCTCTTCCTAAAAAAGAAGAAGCTAAGGAAAAACCTGTAGTAAATATTGAGATTAAGTAAGATAGGGTAATCTACGAATGGGAATATCGAATCTCCCGTTTTATGTTGTTTTGGTATGAGCCTTCTGCTACGCAGAGGGCTCTCTTTTATTCTAAAATGAAGTAAGCTCTACGAAGGTTTCATACCGACTATTTACATCCTCAGCAGTTAAGGTTTTTAGTCGATTGATGCTAAATTCTTCTACACAGAACGAGGCCATAACTGATCCATAAATTACCGCTTTCTTCATATGGCTAAAATCAACAGTATCATGTTTAGCTAGGTATCCTATAAAACCTCCTGCAAATGTGTCTCCTGCTCCCGTAGGGTCGAAAACTTCAGCAAGCGGTAGCGCTGGTGCAGAAAATATCTTTCCTTCTGAAAACAATAAGGCGCCGTGTTCGCCTTTTTTAATGATAAGATATTTAGGTCCCATCTCATGGATTATTTCTGACGCTTTAACCAGGCTGTGAACGCCTGATAATTGTCTCGCTTCTTCATCGTTGATGGTAAGAACATCTACATTTTTTAAGACCGATTTTAGTTCATCCATGGCTACATCCATCCAGAAGTTCATCGTGTCAAGAACCACAATTTTCTGACTTCCATCTAACTGATCGATAACTTGTTGCTGGATAGCTGGCGTTAAGTTTCCAAGCATGATATACTTGCTTGACTTATAGCTTTCTGGTAATTGTGGATCGAAATCATCTAATACATTAAGATCGGTTGCTAGGGTATCTCTCTGATTCATATTCTCATGATACCTCCCTTCCCAGAAAAACGTCTTAGCGTTTTGCTTTATCTCAAGTCCTTCTAGATTTACTCCCTTATCAGCAAGGGCATCCATTTCTACTTGAGGAAAATCATCTCCCACAATGGATACCAGGTTAATCTCATTAGAAAAATAAGAAGCTGCATAACTTGCATAAGTACAAGCCCCGCCTATAACCATCTCGGCTCTTCCTCTCGGTGTTTCTATTGTATCAAATGCTACTGTGCCTACTGTAAGAATACTCATAAATCGTGGGTGTTTTAGTCGAGCAAAAGTAGGCTATTTTATTGAAGAAAAGAAGTTAATTCGTTCTTCTTCCTAGGTACCACACCTTCCATTCATTGACCATAAAAAACACGGCTGATAATAAGAATAACCCTTTCCATATTATTGTAAACACATCAGATAGATGTGTGTAAAAAGGTCCGATCACCAACATATCAATTTGCAATACGGCGGTGGCAAGCAACACTCCTACAACAACAAAGGACTTATTCCTGCGATACCAATACTTCCCTTGTTTTCGTACATTTTTACGAAAAAATGCTCGGTAAAAAGGATCCTCAGGATATAAGTTAATAAGAGATTTAAGAATATAATCGGCTTGTCCATAGTCTGTCACATTGTAACTGCACGCTGCCTTTTTCGTCAACAGCTCCCTGTACGCGTCCTTTCCTTCGATCAGGTATATGTTTTCTATGATGACAGATTCAATAAGCGGATCGACGAAATCTAGAAACTTATGGTACCGCCCGATCTCGAATAAACATATCAAGTAATCATACTGAATCTCTATTTTCTCAGAAATTAAAAGCTCATCGATTTCTCTTACATGCAATTCGAAGTATCTTATTCTTTCGTGAAAAGATTTTCTCGATAGTCGATAGTAGTCCATGTATATTGAAGAAGATTCCATTTCAATTTCTAAAGTAAGTATTCTATTCCTTTAATAACAACCTATCATATAACTCGGATGTTAAAATATTCTTTTTTTAATTGTTCTAAATAATGCAGAATCTACTGTGTAAGTGCCTGATGACACATTATTTAACGCATATGAGTAAATAAGTGGACTGTCAACTACTTGTCATTAAAAAAATTCCGTATTTATGTAGAAGACGAGAAAACGTAACCGTGGTTACGATTACTTTACTACAATTTTAATAACCCATGCTTTATGACCGCAAGCCAAGTCACGGGTCAGGATATCTTCTATGGAGAATATCTAACCTCTGGCAACGAAAAATCAACGATCTATTATCAGATCACAATATCACTCATGTGCAATATCTGTTGCTAGCAACAATATCATGGATGGAGAATCAAGAACAGAAAATCAATCAAGAGAGTTTAGCTAATCAATCACAATCTCATAAGATGATGACCAGTAAGGTTATCCGCAAGCTCGAAAAAATGGGATATGTTACTAGATATAAAGACCCTCTAGACACAAGATCTAGGTTGATTCGATTAACCTCAGATGGTTTAGAAAAATATACCCACGTCAAGGAGCTTTTTAAAGAAGAGGATGCTAACTTTTTTGGTAAGATTGAAAACAATCGTTTCAGCATGAATCGCATTCTTACAGATATGATTCAGGAGTATCAGCCTATTACCTCCGTATAAAACCGGAATGTTTCTGCCTTTTCAAGATCCTTACCATAGGAATTTATGAAATGAATAATATCGATTTAATAAAGTGAGGGATCTGTAAGTTTCAGTTTTTTACACTTACTTATAACACAAGAAAACTGCGCCACAAGAGAAGCTTAATTTCAATACTATCTTTACGCTTAATGAAGGAATATATACAATAGATTGTCCTCTGAATCAAGGGATCAGAACCCATCCCAACAATGGGACAATAGAGTTTAATCATACTTTCTCGCTCGTTATGTATCGTTTCTATTACAGTATAACAGAATAGAAAGCTTGAAATTGCTTAGTTTTTAATTAGCATCAATTTCTCATATCCAGCCCCCAGAGTAATTTACTGCGGATGGTCTCCATAAATGTGGTTCCTTTCTGATGAATCAACTTAATCTTAAATCCTGCCTTACTGATGCTGATCTTATGATCCTTGGTTATGGTTTCGAATCTTGAATCTAAGGTAGTTAGAAAGTTTTCTGCCCGGCCATCAATTTCGAATCGAATGGTATTGCTATCTGATATAACAACAGGCCTAACATTAAGATTGTGCGGAGCAATCGGTGTTATAACGAAATTACTTGATTCTGGAAAGACGATCGGACCATCACAACTGAGAGAATATCCTGTAGATCCTGTGGGAGTAGCTACAATAATTCCATCTGCCCAGTAGGTATTCATAAGAACATCATCTATATAAGTCTTAATGGTGATCATAGAAGAGTTGTCTCGCTTGGTAATTGTAAAATCGTTTAAAGCAAAACACGTCTCTCCGAATATCGGCAGATTACAATCAAGCTTAAGCAGCGATCTTTCTTCTACATCATACTTTCCAGCTGAAACTTCATCGACAACTTCAGAGATATTTTTCTTTTCTACACTCGCTAGAAAACCCAGCCTTCCGAGGTTAATTCCTAGTATAGGAATGTCCTGCTCTCGAATCAAGGTAATGGCTTTAAGTATAGTGCCGTCTCCACCGAGCGTAACGACTACATCAGGCTTACTCTTAACTACTTCCTCATAAGAATAAATCCGCTCATCTATAGAAGTCGTAAATCCTATTTCAGCTAGTTCTTCATCGTAAGGGCCATAGATCGCAAGATCGAGTTCCTTTTCAGATGCTGTCTTTAATAAGGTCGCTACGTGACCTAGATCTTTTTCCTTGGCTCGCTGGCCAAATACCAATAATTTCATCGCCGAAAGATATTAAAAAGCTAATGAACTTTTAAGAAAGAAAGCTCCCTCTCCTAGTTCATTGAAACTGTACTCTATTTTTATGAGAAAGGAATTCCATATTAATATATCAATTCCTGGCCCATATCCCAGAGCCCACTGGTTATTAAGTGGATTTCCTGCTCTATAGGTGCGTTCATTGACATATCCAGTATGGACATTAAACCGAAGAAATATAGAGATCGGCATTTTCTTAAATTGTGACAATGGCATGGATTCCTCCATATCTAGTACTTTATCTAATATCCTATATTTCAAGGCTGTCTGTAACAATAGATAATCTGTTCCATCTATCACATACAATTCATACCCCGTAAGAACATCTGATCCATAACCTAGACCCGTATTATTAGCGAATGAAACAACACTCCTATTCAAGTTGGTCTTAGCTTTAAACCGTGTCGCATAAATCCACTTGTTATATCTGAAGTATTTCTCGAAACCTGCATAAATCGGCAGGTTGTTGTAATTCTTAAATATCCCTAGTCCTTCTTTCTTTACATTGAAGAACAATAGATATCCTCCTTGTGGATAAGTTGCAAAAACACGCTTATCATATTGAAAATCATATTCAAGCAAGAAAAATCTCAAGTCCGTTCTGCTATCAAGAAAGTAACTGGGGTTTAAGTTTTCTCTGACGAATTCATCTATCTGATTGTGGTGATACTCTAGACGAAAAGCATGGTATGA
>CALIQO010000312.1 GCA_938044055.1 uncultured Saprospiraceae bacterium | reverse complement strand
CCTATTTCAGTTTCTGGTTTCAATATATCTCGGAATGCTCTGATTCTATCTCGCACACCATCCATAAGTAAGGCTCCTGCAGAATCTGTTACGTACACACACAATGCCCCGTAATCTTCCATCAATTTCGCCTGACGAGCGAGACCGCTAGCATCGTTCATATGTGACATCATCAAGAATCCAGACACATCCATGTCTAAGTTTCTAGCAGCTTCGATATGTTGTGCTGAAATATCTGCCTCAGTGCAGTGAGTGGCCACGCGTACTGAAGCAACTCCTAGGTCTCTTGCTTTCTTGAGATCGTCTATGGTGCCGATTCCTGGAATCAGTAAAGTAGTCAGTTTCGCATGCTGAAGCAGTGGAGCGATTCCTTCTAACCATTCCCAATCGGAATGGGCTCCGAACCCATAATTAAAACTCCCTCCATTGATCCCATCTCCATGTGCTATTTCAATGGCATCTACTTTAGCTCTGTCTAAGGCCACTGCAATTTCTCTGACTTGCTGTCTAGAATATTGGTGCCTGATCGGATGCATGCCATCCCTGAGGGTTACATCTTGTATATATAGTTTGTGCATTTATTCTTATTAAGTGGTGGGTAATTCCATGGCAGCTAATCTGTCCGCGGTTGCGACAGCAGCAGACGTCATGATGTCTAAATTTCCAGCGTATTCTGGAAGGTAGTGTCCCGCTCCACGTACTTGCAAGAGTACAGTAGTCTTCAGACCATGTCTATGCCCGAGCCCTTCTATATAGACAGGGTTTACTTCTGAAACTTCATCGAATTGCACTTCTTGATGAAGGCTATAACCTGGGACATAACGCTGTACCTCAGCTACCATATCGTGGATACTTTTTCTGATTTTATTTCTATCTCCTGTTTCGCTCAAGGCAAATATGGTGTCGCGCATAACAACAGGCGGTTCTGCAGGGTTTAAGATTATGATGGCTTTCCCTCGTTCTGCTCCTCCTACTTTCACAATGGCATCCGCAGTTGTCTCTGTAAACTCATCAATATTGGCCCGCGTGCCTGGGCCAGCAGATTTACTGGCAATAGATGCTACGATTTCTCCATAATATACTTTTGCAACCTTGTTTATGGCAGCAACAATAGGTATGGTTGCTTGTCCACCGCAGGTGACCATATTGACATTTCTTACATTGTGCCCTTCATCAAAGTTTACAGGAGGAATTAAAAAAGGTCCTATGGCTGCTGGTGTTAAATCTATGATGCGCTTGTCTGTATATTTTTCTATAATCTTCCAATTATAGTGATGGGCCTTAGCCGATGTAGCATCGAAGATAATTTTAATATCCTTCCATTCTGGCATTTCAGCCAATCCATCTATGCCCTTATCCGTGATGGCATATCCCATCCGCTTGGCTCTTGCAAGTCCAGCAGAAGTAGCATCTATTCCGGCCATTGCGACCATCTCAAGGTTCTGAGAAAGTCGGATAACTTTAATCATCAAGTCAGTACCTATATTCCCAGGTCCGATAATTGCAACTTTTACCTTAGACATATAATCCTATTCACTTATTCTGTAAAACTTAATCCAACTTCTCCTAAACCTTCTATGCTCACTTTAATATTATCTCCTGCTTTAGCAGGAGACATAGGTCCGAGGGCTCCTGATAATATCAAGTCCCCTGCACGCATCGGATTTCCAATGTCAACCATTTTTTGAGCCAACCATAATACAGCAATGATTGGAGAACCCATGCAATCTTTTCCTGTTCCTTCAGATACAACAACTCCATTGTTTTCCAGGGTCATTCTACAATTCACCAAGTCGATAGCATCTAGCTTTACCGGTACGTCTCCTATAACCCAGTGGCTGGCGGAAGCATTGTCTGCAATGGTATCCGTAATCTTTATATTCCAGTCAGCAATTCTACTTCCCACAATCTCAATGGATGGCAAGGCATAAGCGATGGCATCTACAACTGCTTCTTCTGTCAAGTTTTCTCCATCTAAGTCGTTACCCAGGACAAAGGCTATTTCTGCTTCCACCTTGGGCTGCATCAATTCTTGCATAGATACATCACCCCCATTTAGGACTTCCGTATCTTCCCACAACAATCCGAAATCTGGTTGATCTACACCCAACTGCTTCTGTACAGCTGGAGAAGTCAACCCGATCTTACTTCCGACAACTCTCCCCCCAGCTTCTATGCGCAGGTTCGTATTGATTTCTTGAACAGCATAAGCTGTAATGAGATCATCAACACCTATTAAGTTGCGCACGGGTCCACAGGGGACTCTACTTTTTTCTGCTTCTCTTAATAACTGTGCAGCTTCTCGTACTTTATCATTCATGCTCTCCATCATTATTCTTTTGCCGTAATTTAATCAATATGTGTAAGTCCGTTTCATTCTGATCAGGAACAATTGTGAAATAGACACATATTTCTATTTATCGCATTTTTTTCTTGCCATTCATTGAACAATTCCTATTAAGTTCTTTTAGCTTTAAGCATGAATCATTCAATTTCACTACCATGATTTCTCCACCGATGGTAATCATTGTTACAGGTCCCTGTGCGTCAGGAAAAACAACCACTACTCAATTGATGTCTAATAGATTGAAAGCTGAGTTAATCAATGGAGACAATGTAAGGAATGAAATGTATCCTGATATTGATTTCATCACTGAGCATCCAGAGAAATTGAAGCAAGTTAAAAGTAAGATATTTGCCTTGAGCGAGAAAAACTTCACAGAAGGGAAAACCACCATTACTGATTATGTAATCCTAGGAGAAGAATACCTTATGCGCTTTATGGATAGGTTTAAAGATCGATTAGTAATCAAAGTATTGTTTCCTGAAAAACAAGTTACCTCCAACCGAGATAAAGAGAGAGAATGCTGGACCAGTGGTCCGGAAATGATTGAGTTTTTGTATACAAAATTTACGAAACTTCAAGAATTAATCGGAATAGAAAACTATATGGACAATGGGGCACAATCACCGCAAGAAACCGCAGATGCCTTATTAAACCTTATCGAGAATAATCAAAAAAATTGAGATTCTAATAACTTACCTGTATGGAAAACCCTTTCGAAATATTTAATAAATGGTATGAAAATGAGAAAGTAAATTCAACTGTACGGATTCCCTCTGCATGTTGCCTTTCTACAATAGGATTAGATGGATTCCCCAATGCCCGATTCGTATCATTGAAGGAAATTTATGAAAAAACTTTTATTATAACAGGACCTCTTGACTCGCGCAAAGGACTGGAAATGTGTACCAACCCCAAAGCTTCTCTTACATTCTGGTGGCCCGATTCAGAGAGGCAGGTCAGGGTTCAAGGTAAGACGACCATACTCAATGAAGAAATAGCCGAAAAGTATTTCGCAGAGAGAAGTACAGGATCTAAAATTGTTTCTAAAATATTCAACCAAGGCCAAGCGATCGATAACTTAGAAGCATTAGAAACCACCTATACTCAAAGTTTTCAAGAGCTTAAACTCGAGTCCATATCAAAACCTTCAAACTGGAAAGCTATAAGCATCGAACCTATCCGTATTGAATTTATGGTATTTAAAAAGACAAGGCTCCATGAGAGGACCTTATATACCCTAGAAAATAAAACATGGGAGAAGACTTTTCTTCAGCCTTGAAAAAATAGAGTAGTTATATATACCTTGAAAACATCAAAACACATATTCATCATTTTAGAATCTCGCATCTATCCGATCCAATTTATGTTAAGTTTCAAGATCAATTGATGGATCGATTAAAGAAATTCTTAAGCCCTTCCCCACTTTCATGTCCTCCTGAAGTTGAAAATTATTGATTTCTGTTACTAGTGATGACAAGTGGATCTGCAGTGTAGAAGCTGTGTATGAAAATAGCTTATCCTCTTTTAGCGATGGAGGGCTGGAACTAACTATGTATCCTTGAGGCTATATTTTCACTCAGGAAATGAAAACACATGTGTATAAGTTTCTTTCAGGAATCTTTTATAAAGTTGTCGATACGCATTGATTTAAAGCACATATTAAGAAACGATTAAATTGATTCAATTTTAGTTGAAATCATGAAACTTATCCATTTTTACAAAGTATTGATCTAAAGTTAGGATTACACGACGCAGAATAAGTTACTTTTCTACGTTTTTATTCCAGTAAGTTTTATTAAGCATTAAAAAAAACCATACTATGCGATTACAATTAATCTTATTTTTATTAACCCTGTCTTCATTCCTATCAGCTCAGGTCGATGCAAGACTTTTCCTGTATCCAGATGTTTCAGATTCTAAAATTGCTTTCACCTATGGCGGTGATATCTGGACAGTAGATAAGGCAGGAGGAATGGCGACTCGTCTTACCTCAGCTAAAGGAAATGAGACTTTTCCACGATTTTCTCCAGATGGAAGCGAACTGGCTTTCAATGGTAATTATGACGGAAACACCGATATATATGTGATTGCTCCTGGTGGTGGAGTTCCAGAAAGAATTACTTTTCATGGAATGAATGATCGATTACTGGACTGGCATCCTGACGGAAAATCTATTTTATTCGCTAATTCTAGCGAAAGTGGCAAACAACGTTTTTCGCAATTCTACATGGTAGATAAGAATGGAGGCATGCCTAGTAAACTACCGATTGAACACGCAGAATTCGGAAGCCTCTCTGCCGATGGTAAGCATATCGCTTTCACAGATAGGTCTAGGATTTTTCGAACATGGAAAAGATATAAAGGAGGTACAGCACCTGATGTATGGCTTTTTAACTTAGAAACCCTTGAGTCAGAAAATCTAACGAATAATCCTTTCAATGATGAAATTCCGATGTGGGTAGGAAACAAAATATATTACCTATCAGATCAAGGACCCTTGCAACGATTTAACATCTGGGTATACGATATTGATACCAAGGCTCATAAACAAGTTACCTATCATAAAGAATACGACGTACACTTCCCATCTCACAGTCAATCAGAAATGGTGTATGAAGCAGGTGGAAAAATCTACTTGCTCAATCTTAATACTGAGGTTGAAAAAAAAGTGAAGATAAAAATCACCTCTGACATGATAACCATCAAGAATCGCAAAGAAAGCGTAGAAAAATATGCTACAGATTATATGATAAGCCCTGATGGGAACAGGGCTGTTGTTGCGGCTAGAGGAGACATATTTACCCTTCCTGCTGAGAAAGGAATCGTTACCAATATCACAAGGTCTCCGGGATATGCTGAACGAACACCCGCTTGGTCTCCTGATGGAAGATACATCGCATACTGGAGTGACAAGTCAGGCGAGTATGAATTGACCGTTCGAGATATGAAAGAAGGTGCTAAAGAAAAAAAACTTACCAATCTAGGTCCTGGATATAGGTATCAATTGTACTGGTCACCTGATAGTAAAAAATTGAGTTTTGTTGATCAGACGATGACAATCAACTATTATGACATGCCTTCTAATAAAGTTAGTAAAATCGACCAAGACATATCACTGTTCGAAGGAGGGTTAAGAGGATGGACATGTTCGTGGTCTTCCGATAGCAAGTGGATGGCCTATAGCAAGACACTAGACAATGGAAACAATGCCATCTTCTTCTACGATGTTGAACAAAGAGCGTCTAAGCAGATCACCTCAGGATTCTACTCTGATATGAATCCTACCTTCGATCCGGATGGAAAATACTTATACCTATCTACAAATAGGACTTTCAGACCATTGTACAGTGATTACGACAACACTTGGATTTACCCCAATGCTACATCCCTTGCACTGATAACACTTCGAAAGGATATTGTATCTCCGATGGCAGCAGAAAATGATACGGTTGCAATCAGTGTAGAGAAATCAACAGATTCTTCTGAGGAGAAAAAAGATGATAAAAAAGAAGACAAGAAAGATGTAGCCGATGAAGACGACGCATTTAAAATAGATTTCGACGGACTAGAAAGACGCATGATTCTTCTGCCTCCATCCGCTGGAAACCTAGGAGACTTAAAAGCTGTATCCGGGAAATTATTATACAGAAGATTCCCAAATTCTGGAAGTACAGGTGGGAATACCTCCCTTCAATACTACGATCTGAAAACTAAAAAAGATGTTACCGTAATAAGTGGACTTGGAGGTTATGAAGTAAGCCATGATGGTAAAAAGTTGTTAATCTTAAAAGATGGCAAAGCTGGCATTGTCGGTATTGGCAAGAATAAAAAACTAAGTGAAACACTTCCCTTATCAGAAATGGT
>CALIQO010000311.1 GCA_938044055.1 uncultured Saprospiraceae bacterium | reverse complement strand
AGAAAATTGTCAACTTCAAGCAAGGTGTCCAACATGGAATAATGCAGTACTTCGATGAAGAAGGAAACAAGACCCTCGAGTACGAATATAAGAACGGTGAGAAAGTATCTGGAGGTATGATAAACAATTAAGGAAAGTATTTCGAAACAAAGTATCCATTTACTGATACTGTGTAATGCTATTTAGATTTTAAAGGCTCTTTATTCATAGTTGGTATAATATTACCATCAGGTAGTATAGGAATTTCATCAAGGACTTATTATGATGCTTATCTTACGAGGTATGAAGCAACTTCCTATTTATATCAGAAATCATAAAGCGGTATGAAGGTTCTCGGCAAGGGAGAATATTATGGCACCATGCAATCGGAGTACAAGATCGATGGCATCGTTCTATCGGAATACGATTACCTCATTGCGAGGACGGATTGGCATTACCATGAAAACCCATACTTGATGTATGTACTAGCTGGCAACTTGTATGATGTCAACAAAAAAGAAAAAACGAATTGCTCTACCGGAAGCCTGCTGCTACACAACTGGCAAGAGCCACACTTAAACGCTAAAGATTCTTCTTATGCTCGAGGATTTCATATAGAGTTCGAAAGCTCCTGGTTCGATAACCGCAAGTTAGATATAAAACTCTGGGAAGGAAGCCAACATATAGAACACCCTAAGCTCCACCACCTACTGGCTAAGCTGTACGCAGAATTTAAAATTCAAGATGCTTATTCTCAACTTTCTATCGAAACCCTCTTGTTTCAGATGTGCGAGAACATAGGAAACGATCCTTCTATTGACAACACTGAAGAACCTACATGGATCCATCGCTTAAAAGAAATTCTCCACCACGATACAGAATCAATCAACCTCCAATCCTTGTCTCATCAACTGGGCGTCCATCCAGGACACATCTCTAGAGCCGTTCCGAAATACTTGTCCACTACCCTAGGAGATTACATCCGCCAGCTCAAGATTAAAAAAGCCATACCGCTTCTCCTCAGTCCTCAATTATCCTATGCTGACATCACATATGATTGTGGCTTCGCTGATCAGAGTCACTTTATCCGAACCTTCAGAACATATCTCGGAATGACTCCGAAACAATATAGAAGCAAAATTCTACGATGTTAATTTCATTCTATGGCTTGAAAAGAATAACCCATAAATTTGACTTTTAATCACTGAAGTGATCTTGATAACAATTACTTAATGTATACACTTAAATCACTTCATCATAAAAGTCACCATGAAGTTCATATACATAATAAGTAATTTTCTAATTGCCATGTCGCTACATGGCCAAGTAAATTTCACACATACAACACCTATGCATGAAATCCTAGTAAGTCTAGACAGCACCATTTCTTCTGGAAAGTATGAACAAGTCACCAGTGTCTTGATCGCCCACAAAGGGGAAGTGCTATATGAAAAATACTACAATGGCACAGATGAAAACACCTTACACAATACCCGATCTGCTACCAAGACCATGGCTACCATACTCACCGGAATAGCCATCGATCAGGGTTACATACAATCAGAAAAGGATAATATTTTAAAATACCTATCGCGTAAGCTTCCCGTAGAAAATCCGGATCCTAGAAAAGAAAACATAACGATAGAAGACTTACTCACGATGAGTTCTATGCTTGAGTGCAACGACTGGAACAACCATTCTCGTGGCCATGAAGAAAGGATGTACGTTATAGAAGATTGGACATCTTTCTATCTCGACCTTCCTATAAGGTCTTACCCGTTCGAGCCCAAGCCTGAAGACCAACCCTACGGTAGATCCTTCAGCTATTGTTCTGCCGGAGCAGCTGCACTAGCTGATATTGTACAGTCAGCTGTAGGTGTACCCTTACAGGAATATGCTCAGAATAATTTATTTCAACCACTGGGCATCGTGGATTACAAGCTAGATTACAATCCTGCTGGTATACTTAATACTGCCGGAGGAAGTAATTATAAGAGCCGAGACTTTCTTAAGATGGCACAACTTCTACTCAATGGTGGAAAATGGAATGGTAATCAGATCCTTTCTTCTGACTGGATAGAAAAAGCTACCACTCCCCGAGCCAACATCATGGATGACATCGATTACGGATACTTGTTGTGGCTCAGAGACTATGGCGATGACCATAAAACCAGAACCTATGCCATGGCTGGCAATGGTGGACAACGAGTACTTATAGCGCCAGATATAGAGACAACTGTAGTCATTACCACTACAAATTATGGCAATCGTAATGCGCAGAATTATTCAGATGAAATGCTTAATAAGTATATTATACCTTCAGTGATGTCAGGCTATAAATAAGAATAAAAGTTGCTACTATTAGTAAAGGATACTTTAGACGCTGTTATTCCATGACCCAGATGAGATCATTCTTGAGCCAGTAACTAAAACCTCCGATAGGCTGATGTTTGGCAAAAAAATGTAATCATAAACGGCGGCGATAAAGAAGAAATAAAACTAGATAAAGATTATGACTATGTGATCAAACCCACATTAAGTAAATATTATGTCGAGGATGTAGTTTATTCTTTGTCGAAAAAAGGGGCAGAAAATAATGATGTTGATTTCGGAGTAATAACTACTAAAATAGAAACCTAGAAGTTAAAGGAAATTACAAAAAATAGACCCTTCCCTAGTCATCAAAAAATCATGGACATTCGGACTTGATCAAGCACCAACCGGTAATGTAAGCGTAAAAGTAAATCCGCGAAAGGGTTATAGAACTGTAAATAGATTGGCAAGAGAAAATGACATTTATGGCAAAATCACAAAAAGCATGATTGATCAGTTAGAAATTAACATAGATGAGGAATAAAACAGTCCTTAATCCATAGGTTATTCTTCTCTTTAAAAAAATTACATATTATATTTTCTATTATATATAGAAAATCGTTATATTTGCCTTTATTACTAAGGTAATCACTATGCGAAACTACACACTTTCTAAGGAGCAATCTTATGCCGTCCAGGCTATGAATCAAGAGAAAACCTCCTGTCTTCAATATTTAGATAAGAACAATCTATGCACAACCCTAGCAGAAAGCATCCAGAGCCAGCTGCTATCGGGTAAGCGTACACTTGCCGTCGTAGAAGACGATCACATCGCCTCTCTACTTTCCCGAGAAATAGAAAATCGAGGCCTAGGCAGGTACTTGCTTAAGCTAAAAAACGATGACTTCTTAGAAGAAAAAGACATCTCCAAGTTACGGGCCATGATTAAAATGCCCCTCATCGACCAAGTTGCGGCCTACCATCTTAAAGAAGTAGAAAACGAGTGGCTATACGATCGCATCCAGCAGGGATTCGCAGCCATGGCCACAAAGGTATTCGGAGATAGAAGATGGGTTGATCTGCTTTTTATCAGAAACATATCAGACGCCTTATCTATAGAAATCGAAAACGAAGAGGCCTTCCAGTTGGATCAGAAAGAATTCTGGGAGATCAGAAAGAAGATAGAAGAATCTAAAGCGTTATACACAGCTGATAACTTTGTCAGTGAGAATATCTTTGAAGTATTCAACTTATCTATAGACAGCAAGGAAAACATCCTCAACCTTAAAGAACGGCTCATCTTATATAAGTCTAAGTGCGATAAGGTAAAATCTAAACTTCACGACATCCTTTCTGAATACAAAGAAAGAGTTTGTCGTAAAATCGATGAAGAATATTTGACCCTGAGCGAAACCATCCTCAGGATGAAACTCGCCATCAAGAAGAAAGAACTCTTCCCTGAAGAAAAAAGCAAGTCTTCCGTCTTCAGCATATTTGCGAAAGCGAATCCTACTACCAAGACCGTAGAAGAAGAACTGGAGGCATGTATGGAAGTCCTCAAAAACAGCATTCTAATAGACCTCCACATAGAAAAACTAGTTGCTGAAGGACAGGATTATAAAGCTATAACCGAACGCGCGGATCAGCAATTGCAAGCATGGAGAAGTACGCGAGAATCCATCGTTAAGCGCATGGTCAGAGCCCTCAATAAGAACAACGCTGAGGACGCTACCCTACACCAAGTAGACCAAGAAATCGATGGACTGTACGCTGAGATCAACAAGGCCATGGTATTCAAGAGTGCATACGAGAACAACGACATGAACGCAGAGTTCCAGTACAAGTCACTCAGTAAAATATCGACCAATATAAAGCTCCTCCTTAACCGGATAAAAGACAGTGAAGATCTTATCATCTGGCAATCTTACTACCACTCACAAGACACTAAAATCAAGCACATCATCCAGGTGTTGCGACAGTACGACCTCAAGGACTGGGTGCCAATGTATGAAAAGTGGTACCTCGATAAATTGATCCAGAAATACTATCAGCCGGAATCTCTATTACTGGAATCTTACCTCACCCACTTCCAAGAAAACCATGCCCAACCGCAAGATAATATTCTGAAGAAAATCGAACACCATTTCTGTCCAGAACGGAGAGACCATATAGAATCTCTGAGGACAAGAAACAAGAATTTATACAGCCAGCTTTTCAAGAAAAAGAACGTAGACGGCTTAAGAGCATTTGAGATTATATGGGGAGAAAAAACCATGCTGACCCAGTTCTTCCCCGTCATCATCATCTCTGCTAAAACCCTCCGGTCCAATAGGTTACTGAAAGACGGAAGCTGGGATCAATTGTACATAGAAGGAACAGACA
>CALIQO010000310.1 GCA_938044055.1 uncultured Saprospiraceae bacterium | reverse complement strand
CCTGATGATGGACCACATCTCATACATGGAGATTTATGGTCTGGCAACTACTTGCAAGCTCAGGATGGCACTTATTATCTATTTGATCCAGCTTTATACTTTGGTCATAAAGAAATGGACCTTGCTATGATGCAGCTCTTTGGTGGTTTCCACAACAATGTCTATGAAATGTATGAGGAAATAAGCGGCATCGATAAGAACTGGAAGCAGAGGTCTTCCTTATTTCAGCTATATCCATTATTGGTTCACTTGAATTTATTCGGCAAGGGATACAAGCCTCAAGTCATGGCAATTTTGAACACTTATAAGTAGGTTTTAAAAGTGGAAAGAAAATTATCTAGCGACCTTAATCTGTGTGGTTGTCAACTTATGTCCGTCACTTATCTCTAGAAGGTACAAGCCTCCAGGAAACGATGATACATCTATCGACTCTTGACTTACATCCAGGTTCTGCTTAGAATAAAGCATCCTACCTAGTGGGTCCGTAATTCTTATTGTCTGAATCTTTTTACCCTGATTGAGATAAACTTGGATTAAGTCAGAAGCAGGGTTAGGGAATATCACTAAGTCTTTTCCGAGGTCTTCTTCAGGGTCTTCTTCTTCATCACTTTTATTAAGATTCAGCGTGATGCTCACAGGTTCAGTAGGAAGTGTGTAAGCATTTCCTTCAGAATCCATTGCTAGGATATTCTCTAAATATATCTCGAAATCTATCTTGTTGTCTTTCAACCTGAAACCGTCTACCTCTTCTTCAACAATGAATATAGTTGTTCCGATGATGCCATCACCGGAAACTGAAATACCTGTAGTCTTCGTAATGGCCGTTCTTATATCTCCAGTTGATGGTTGAGTAACCATGCCCATCATACCGAAACGATCTACCAACCAGCTATCTTCATAGAAATGACATTGTAATGAAGAAGAATCAATAAAAGCTTCATTGATTCTCATATTGAAACTAAGCCCATGCATGTCTAATACAGGATACGCTTCTGTACCGACCATAATATCAAGTACCATAACATCTCCAGCTGATACTTCTGTAGTTCTAGGCACGAGGTATATAGGTGACCGTACTGATTGATGTATTGTAGATGGAAGGAGATTACTATACTTTCCTAGATTCTGAGTCAATACAATGGAATCTTCAACAGTAATGTATCCATCACCATCGGCATCTATATACTTAAGATCGCTACCACTATCTTGTTGTATATTCCAGTCAGATGCTTCTTGTGGAGTCCATTCTGAAGATCCAGCAGGACGTGCAGTTCCCGTAGCTCCCATATGAAACCCTATAGGTAATATATCTGATACACTTACTATCCCATCATTGTTAGCATCTCCAGGCCACACACATGACTCGACACATACACAATCATCAGATTCTTCAGCACTTACTGAAACGGAAACTTTAACAACATTACAATTTCCTGCATCTGTGCAATATCCTAATGAAAATTCATCTGTCCCAGAATACCCTTCCTCAGGTGTGTAAATTATCAATGCCTTACCCTGTGCAACACCACAGTCAACTTGCACATTTTCTGTTGAAAATGATTCTATAATTCCATGCTTCGCGGGGGAAGCTATTGTAAAACTATAATCATCAATAGGAACTTCGTAATCCAATACAAGGACTCCATTTTTATCAACACTGAACTGGTAATAAATAAAGTTATCAGGTTGAAAGTCGTCCACTTTAATCAAAATATTACCAGATAAGATCTTAGATCCGTCAGAAACTCGATAGGTGAAGTTTTTAAAACCTCTGAATCCAGGTTCTGGTGTATAAGCAAAATTCCCTCCTCCTAAATCTTCTAATTCTGGAGAGAAATATATTATACTTGAGTATAAAGCAAGATCATTGTCAAGGATGTTAAACTCTACCCTACTGTCAATTGCAGTATATACTTCATCATTCCTTACAATATCGTTATCGTCTCCGTTATCTATCACAGTAATATTAACTATCCTGGAATAACCATCCTCCGACTCAAAAATCAATTGATCACTGCCGAAACCATCTGCAGTAGGAGAATACATGTAGACCATTTCATGCATGGACTCTATTATTCCTATAGATCTGGATTGCGATATCAACTCTAATCCAGGAACAGGCATAAATACATAAGCTGGTGTAACAGAACTTACAACCATATCTATGGTATCGGATGTTGCTGCCAGAGGATCCACCGAAAGAATGTATATCGATCCTGCCTTCTTATTACCCGCTTCATCCTTCGTTACATATCTTATAAAATCTCGGCCGTTGAACTCATTATTCGGTGAATAACTGATGTGATTGTCTTCCACTATAGTCGTTTCACCATAAGCCGTCTGAGCAATCTTATCTAAAATTAATGGTCCATCAGTCGTACCATCATTGTCCAGTGGGAATATAGATATAGGACCTGTGCCTTCTAATTTATAAAAATCATCCTGGACATCAATAATCGAAGAATTTACCTGGAAGGTAACTTCTGTTGTTTTCGTGTAGGTGTATACAGGAAAAAGATTGACACCCGTGTAAGAAATGACCAATGTGATATCCCCCATATAATCAACTGGAGGATTGTAGGTCGCAACGAATGCATCGAGTCCTACACTATCTGGTTGCAAGGAACCCCAGTTAATACTTGGAGCTTCAATAATTCTAGGCTGTGTAGTTGATTCAATATCGAAAGATATCGGGACTCCTGATTTTACTTGAAAAGTCTGAAAAGGTGGATTTTCTTGCGCAGATAGACCTACGCATAACAGCGCTACTATAGAGCCAAAAACGACTCTCCTCCAGGTCTTTCTGATTGCAGGTCTCAACATGAGATTATTGGTTGGTACAAAATAACAAAAATTAAAGGGCAATTAATAATACATCTATATATATTTTATATAAAAATGTGTTATAGATAAGTTAACTGGTTGACAGGGAATTAGATCAAAATTAAAAGTCAGTCAACTTCCTATATAACTGTCTTTTAATACAGTAATTACACATTAAATAAAAACCACATGTGACTTCTGCTCTGTTACATAAAAGCAGTCAAATATGATAGGGTAAATGGAAACTGAAGACTTAATTTTGATAATTATAGGTACTATTAATTCTGACACAAAAAGTATATTGTATCTTGGATTATACCCTCGAAAAAGCAGAGAAGAATAGTACATGAAGGAAAGAAAAGTAATCAAGGTACTCAAGCAATTCAACGCATATGAACTGAATGCACTCAACAAGTTCATTCACTCACCATATTTCAATGTCAATCAAGCCCTTACAGAATTGTTTATACTCATAAGAGAGTCGATCGATAAGCAAATTCCCTTGCCTGAAGATCAGTTCATCTGGAAAAAGACGTGCCCGACAGAAGCATTCGCATCGACGAAATATAGGAAGCTGTACTCTGACCTCCTTAAGCTCGTACAGAAATTCCTAGGGCTTCAAGAGTTGGAGAAAGACCCTTATAGCCAGATTCTTCTAGAAACCCAGGCGCTTGGTAGACGAGGAATAAAATCACTTTTTTCATCAACAGCTAAGCAGCTTAAGAATAGTAAAGATCGATCTTTTACCCAATCAGCTGAGTATTATTTAAACAATCATCTAGCAGAATCTGCCTTATATGCTTACCGCAATAAGGTATACCCATCCGAAAAAGAAAGGCAGAAGGTACTACCAGGTAAGCAAAATATGGAGACACCTGATCTTCACGCTTTTTTTGCCCTTGAGTTACTTAAGATATTCGTAGCAGAAATTAGTAAAAAGTATAAAACCAATATCGATGTCACAGAAGAAGAACTCTACCCTTACTTTAGGCTTATAAAAAGAAAGAAACTCGATAAGGTGCCTGCCATCAGGATTTATACTCAGTTGATAAAACTGTACACAGAACCTGAAAACGATGACAACTATTTTCAGTTAAAGAATGTACTCTGGTCCTACATAGACCTATTTACCGATAAGGAAGTAAAAGAAATCTTAGATGGCGTTATAGGATATTCTATCACTAAAATGAATCAAGGGAATCTACAATTCGTTGAAGAAAGTTTCAACCTCTATTCTAAGGCCCTGATGATTCCGGGTTATATCTCAGATAATAAAATAACCCCTACGACAATTCGGAATATAACTGCTATCGCCTTGAGGCTTGGAAAATTCCTATGGGTAGAACAGTTTATACCTAAATACATAAAGTTACTGCCAGAAGAAGAGCAGAATAATTCTATGTATTTCAACCTTGCTAGATTATCTTTTTATAGACATGAATATAGAGAAGTAATCAGTGAAC
>CALIQO010000309.1 GCA_938044055.1 uncultured Saprospiraceae bacterium | reverse complement strand
ATGGGGTATGTATATATAGTGGTGCTCCTTCTAAGAAAAAAGTATTATTTGCGAAAGCATACTAAAAGAACAGATTTATAATAACCATATTTTAATAACAAGAAAGAATAATAAACAAGAGATATGTCATTCGAAATAGAAGGAAAAATTCATAAGATTTTTGATACAGAGAATAAAACGGAAACCTTTCAAGCAAGAGAGTTCGTTATAATGACTGAAGGAAATTATCCACAGTACATCAAGTTCCAACTTACACAAGACAGGTGTGGAATCGTAGATGGCTATGCGGATGCTCAACCGGTTAAGGTTTATTTCGACCTTAGAGGAAGAGAATGGAATGAAAAATATTTTACGAATCTTAATGCATGGAAGATTGAAAAGGTATCTACAGAAGCTCCGGCTCCGACTCCAGAAGCGGCTACTTCCTCTGCTTCACCAGACCCATTTGACTTTCCGTCAGAAGAGCCGAATACATCTGGAGAGAGCGAAAGCTTCGATGATCTTCCGTTCTAAAATATATGTAGCGCTTTTTATTCTCAGTCTCATGTGCACTGTGGATGCTTATGGTCAAGCCATACTAGGCATCAGTGCTGTATGGGACGATAACCTTACAGAATGGAAAATATATGGGGAGACTGAAGAATCAGATGGCACCCTTGAAATAAAGTGGCCACTTAACAACGATTGGACGGAATGGGAATTCGAGATCTATCATCTTGATGGAGATGTAATGATGCCCCGCAACAATGTATTTGAATATTGGGAGATGCGAAACGGTAGTGATCTTGTCACTATCAGGACTCAGTGGCCAGGAGATACAAGACAATGGACTGTGAGGTACAAGGGAATTAAATTAAATATTGCTACTCGGTATGGAAACATAGCAGATGAGTGGATTGTGGATAGTAAGCAATACGGATATTGGTCTATGTATACTGAATATGAAGGAGACCCTAGGGACTGGATTATAGAAGATGAATTGGACCCTGAAATCGATGTGATTATGAAAATGGCCCTTGTGCACATAGCCCTTGTGTCTTCTATACGCTAGCTTATGATTTATAGATATAAAGAATATATTCCTGTTGTGCATCCTTCCTCGTATGTTCACCCGCTGGCTGCGGTCACCGGTAACGTCATCATCGGAAAGCATGTGTATATAGGCCCTAATGCAGCCATCCGGGGAGACTGGGGTGGAATTGTCATCAATGATGGATGCAATGTGCAAGAAAATTGTACCATCCATATGTTCCCAGGAGTTACTGTGATCTTAGAAGAAGATGCCCATATCGGCCATGGTGCCATTATTCATGGTGCTCACATAGGAAGGAATAGTTTAGTAGGAATGAATAGTGTAATCATGGATCGGGTTACTGTAGGATCGGAATCCATCATCGGGGCCCTTGCTATGATAAAGGCAGATACAGTTATTCCGGCAAGAAGCTTGGTTGTTGGTAACCCTGGAAGAGTGATACGAGAAGTAACAGATGAAATGATTTCCTGGAAAACCAAAGGTACAGAACTATATAAGCAGTTGCCTGGAGAATGTCATAAGCATTTAGAGGCTTGTGAACCTTTAATAGAAATTCCGATGGATAGGTCAGATCAAGAATCGATATTTAAAACGTGGAACGAAACCAAGCCTTCTGATTGATAAGTCAGAATGAAAACCCAGCACTTACATTAAGTAACCTACCGATAAGGGTGGATTCAGAGCCGAGTACAAGAGAATTGTTCTGTGCTATATCCATTGCAGATGCAGAAAAGGTCTGTTGTATATACCTTACATTAAGCCGATTAGCAAGATTGTATATAGATGCTTTAAGGAAGGCATTCTTAGAACCAAAGTTGAAATTATACTGCGCTGAAACATCTATTCTGATATATGGGTCGAGATATCTAAAAGCGTCATTGACAGAAACATCCCTTTTCGAGATGGCTTCAGTGAATTGTTCGAAAGAAGTATATGGTCTACCAGAAGCATAGTAAACACCACTTGAAAATTGAAAAGATCCTAATCTATATCCATTTATCCACTTTAATTGATGTCTACGATCATATTGTGATGGAAACGAAGATGCCTTAAACAATTCTTGAAATTCATCTTGAGATTTGCTTATCGTATAACTAAGCATGGAAAAATAAGGTCCATTATCATAAGTCAGCGACAGGTCTGTACCGATGATTTTCGTTTCACCACTGTAAAGTGTATATTCTCCAGATCCATTGGGTGTAACATCTATCACATTTATTCCTATATCATCTGGATAAAACCCTATGGTCCCTGTCTGGTTTTTAAGATATGATTCTACATCGAGAGACCAGTTATTGTTTTTATAACTCATTCCTAGCATATACATAAGTGAACTTCCCTGAGGTACTATCGATTGGTCAGCGAGTACATACATGTTTTTAAATTGTCCTAATCTATTTTCGAAGGATACTTGCCTTAAATTTTGGTTTAATTTCGCTGCTGAAGATTTAATCGAAAATGATTTATTGAAGTTATAATTAATGAATATGCTGGGATTGAATGTAGTATTGTCAATCTGATTGTTGTACGTAGTTCTTGCTCCTAGAGACATAAATAGTCGATCGGTAGAGACTATATTATGGGAAACGAAAAAACTGAATTCTTTATAGTATTGATCTCTGGTCAATTTTTTATTGGTGTTTTCGTCAAATAGAAAATAATTATCAGTGGCAGAAATTTCTGCACCTAGTACCGTTTCTTTTACTTTCCATTCTATCTTGCCGGAGGTGTTTTCGACCCGGTTTTCCACATCTTGTGTATAGCTAAAATTATTTTTAGTACCATTTACCCTAGTACGTTCTATACCTACGTTGGTATTAATATCCGTATCCGAATAGGAATGAGCTAACGAAAACTGAATATGATTGTTTTCTTTCAATCGAAATAAGGATTGAAATGATAGACCTGCGTTGCTCCATTTTTCATCTGCTTTAAAGATCTCATCGAAAAAAGATCTTCCATTCGTTTTAGCGATCTTTATGGTATTCTCGTAATCGTTTTTAAACCTGTCTCGAGAGTAAATTCCATTTAGTCTTAAGTCTATATCATCAGTAGGAGAT
>CALIQO010000308.1 GCA_938044055.1 uncultured Saprospiraceae bacterium | reverse complement strand
ACGATGAACCTTTCTCTTCCTGAGTTAGGAATCCGTAATGTTCAACTGGCCAATCACGGAGATGTAAAAATACAATTGAATACCAATGAGTGGACAATAATTAACAATCAACCTATAAATCTCGGGATATTTAAAGTGACCTTCGATCCTGAAAATGATGCTGAGACATCACTAGGTGGGAACAACAATCCGACGAATAATGGCAACGATGGTGCCGGCCTTGACTTTGTGGTTAAGGTGGAACTCTCAGTCGGAGATGGCTTAAGTGGCATCGGTGGATTTGAAGTGATCGGTGAATTAGATGATTCACAGGGATTAGAAAAATGGATAAGAAACGACTTCAAGGTTAAGCGAGTAACGGTAGAAGGACACAATATCATTCCAGGAATCAAGTACTTATTCGGACATGTTGAATTTTATGATTTTGACCCGACATGGGGAACAGGATTTAGAGGGGGATTGTCTATAGAGTTAGAAGCCTTCTTTGACGAAATAAATGCCATCGCGCAATTTGGTACTTTCAACGAAGGAACAGAAGATGTTCCGGATTATAAGCGGTACTGGATGATTGATGTAGGGGCACAATTCCAGCAAGGTATTCCTCTCGGAGGTGCAGTCAGTCTTGTCGGTGTAGGAGGTGGATTTTATTGGAATATGACTCGACCAGAAGCGACAGAAGCATTTTCTCAGATTGAAGTAGATGGTGATGCACAAGATATAATTCCGATTAAAGGTAAGTCTTTGTCTGGTGTAAGTTATAGTGTTGCTGTGGCTGGCGAAGAAACATTTGGGTTTAAAGCTTCTGTAGTAATTGCTAATTCATCTCCAGGCGGTATGGGCAATGGTGCCTTTTCTGCCTTCACGGCAAATGTTGAATTCGGAATGGAATTCTCTCGTACCGAAGGCGGAGACGATGGCTGGAGTGTACAGTTGATCTATTTCCAGGGAACTGGAAAGTTTATGAGTACCATTGATTTCAATGTTGTGGCAGAAAAATTTGCAGCAATAAACCCATTAGGCAATCTAGACGGTCTCGATGCCGATGCACTCGGATTGAATGAAGGAGACAATCGACCTGGTAATAGCCAGAAACCTAGCGGTTTAGACGCCATGGTAACAGCAAAAGTACTTATAGAGGTACGTCCGCAATGTCCGGAATTTCACGGAATATTTGGAGTCTACTTAGATGCTGGAATCTTGTATGGGCAGGCAGTAGCTGATATATACATAGGAAAAAATTGTAGTGATCCTGAATCAGATATAGGTGTCTTTTGGCATATATTTATAGGAACTATGCTGGAACCTGTGACCATCGGAATTGACATACCTCTGATAGGAAATCTTATCACCATTACCGCTTACTTTATGATGGGTAATGAAGGGATTCCTGATGAATTGCCTCCACCGACAGCTTACATGGCTTTGTTCAATGACGCCCAGGATGAGGGTGATGGCGGAGGATTTGACCATGGAGGAGAATACCCAGACGCAACCAAGGCAACCGATGGTCTTGGGTTTGCCACAGGTATGTCCATTCAAGTTGGTTCACCTGAACCAATGACTTTTCTCTTTATGTATGCAACCCTTTATGGAGGGTTAGGTTTCGACTTGATAATAAAAAGATACAGTACATCAGAATGCTATAATGAAATAGGTATCAATGGCTGGTATGCTAAAGGTCAAGCATGGCTATATGTTAGTGCAGCTATTGGTATAAAAATTAAACTCTGGATAATTAATATTGATCAAGAAATATTTAGTGCAGCCGTAGGAGCGATGCTGAGGGTTGAAGCGCCTAATCCATTCTTTGCCAAAGGTCGACTTGATGCTCAGCTTGACTTTCTCGGAATAGTAAGTGTAAGTGCCAGTTTTAAGGTTACCATAGGTACACCTGTAAGTGAAATGCTTCCTGCGGATTGCCTTCAGAATAGCAGTCCACTGGAAGAGCCCATTGTGGACGAAATATATCCTGTAGCAGAACCGAATAATTCATATGAGTATGCTGCAAATACAGATATCATATTGTCATTAAATTATGTTCCTAACTCGCTAGTTGATAACCGATATCTAATTGATGTTGCCATGGAGCCATTTACTGTGGTACAAGTTGAAGACAATGGTGAGCATTATCCGGATACAATATATCTTGATAACCAGTTAGTGATTTCAGATCAAGATGGGAACGTTTATCCTTATACATATTCTTATCTTGGAGATGAAAATAATACAGATGACTATTTTAAAATTCTTGTAAACCCGATTGATGATTTACCGACCAATGCTCAGATAACTGTATCTGCACCGGGAGTTATATATGAAGAAATAGCTTATGTAGATGTCGACCAAGAATACCCTTATTATAGTGAGACTTATTTTTCTACTGAGTTAAAATATGAGGAAGAACCATTCATATATACTTTCCAGACAGTACGTGTACCGGAAGATTATAAGATAGAGGAACATGAAGTATACTTATCTTATCCAATTAAGGGTATGCAGAATTTCTACAAAGACGAATGGGATGGAGACTATTATCAACAAAGCTTCGTATTTCCACCAGCTTACAACATTACGGTCAATTGTGATAAGCGTTATATTATGAACGCAAGCCCAGAAGGCTATTATGCTTACGCAAAATTTACTGATAACGCAGGAAATCAGATTGGTGCTTTATCCCAAGCCAAACTAAAAGAGAAAGACGGGTATCAGATATTTTATTTTAGAAAGAACAATAGCCTTCAAGATGATAGTTATTACAAGTTGAAATTTATTTATAAGTATGAAGGTTACGATGAGCCGGATCCACAATATGGAGATGAATGGTTGATCTACGAAATGGGATTTAATACAAGTGAGTTTAGTACATTTCAGGATAAATTGAATCAGTTTAACCAGACATCTCAGAATTATGTAGACCTTGATGACGATCCATATAGTCAAGATGATATAATGGAGTGGAGCTATACGAGTTCAGAAAAATTCGATTCAAAAGAACTAAACGGCTATAATTATAGTCATGAATCAGGAGCTAGTATTGAACCGTTAGTAACTTTTGAAATAAAACCTAAAACCGATAATGGTCCAGCAGCCATTTACCATTGTGATGCATGCGGCTGGTTAGATGATCATGGTGCTTCTTGTGCTTTATTTAATTCACTTTATTCCTGCCAGACACAAGTATTCGGAACTGGAGAATTAGAAGAGCCTAAGTATAAAATACAATTGCTTAATCAAGTGACAGGTGGCGGATCACAATCGCAACAAGGAGGGCAGAGTGGACCTAGCATGGGTAAAGGAACTGGCTTAAGTGGAGGAGGAAATGGACCGAGTACTATCTCGTTTTCCAGTGACCTTCCTGGATATATGTATATGCTTAATGAAGAAGCTTATGCTTACATCAATGAAGATAAGGCTTACCATTGTGCAGGTTATAATGGAAACCCTAACGGTGATCCGACTGATCCTAATCAAGTGCCGGGAGAAGAACCTGTTTTAGATTTACCTCCTGGAGGAATCAATGGTACTGGACAAGGATTACCTTCTCCCCCGGATAGCATGGGCCTGGGATTCATCGACAAGGTGCAATTTCCGCTCAACGTAGACAAAGACCGACAAAATCTATTTTGGAACTCTGAAATTCCTATGGTTAAAGAAGTTGACTATAATGAAGCTCCGTTGATTGGTGATAGTAATGGTGATATAATCATCATCTTGGATGATGGAACTGTAATCGTTATTCCAGGGCCTGCTTGTAGACCGTTATGGAGTTATCAATTCTGCGGGGATGATTACGACTTTCCTACTGACCCAGTGAATCAAGAATTTCAAGTTGAAGTAAGGTACCATATTCCTATGGGTGCAGGTGTTGCTAATGATCCACCTAACGGACAGTATCATAAAAGAATGGATGCTAAAAGACGATTACTAACTTTTACCGGAGGAAAATAATGAATAGAATTAAATACATACTTTCTATAATATTGTTAGGTTTTGTTGTTGCTTTAAGTGGGCAGGAAGGGACCCTTGAAACAGCTCCGGATACCCTTATGTCTAAGATTCTTGCCATGCCAGCTGGAGATTCTATTATTCTGAGATGGGTGCCTACTAGCTTGGAGGCATGGGAGTTCGGGAATGAAGTTGGTTATACATTGAGGAGGAGTACGTTATCAGATGGTGATCGACTTTATTCTGCAAGTGAGGTCGATAAGTCTGAGATAATCCTCAGTAATCAATTGAGGCCTATGAGTGAACCTAATTGGCAAGCTTCCTTAAATCAAGATGATGAGTGGG
>CALIQO010000307.1 GCA_938044055.1 uncultured Saprospiraceae bacterium | reverse complement strand
GACGGACATTGCTTCGCCTGCGGATATACTGATTTAAAAATAGGCACAACTGTAGGAATGCCTGTTCCTGGTACCTGCAGCTTCGCTGGATGGGAAGGATTACCCAATGGCGGATACTGGGGAGTCGTACCGGTAAGTGCTAAAGATAAGCAAGGAAACTGGATGGAAAACAACCAGACAGAACCTACCATAAAAGTTAAGAATATGCCTGGAAAGATAGACAAGGGTATAGATGAACAATTACAAACAGCCATCAACCAATTGTTGAAAGAAACAAAATAAACATTTATTGAAGCAATCCTTTCTGGATGGCATATTGCAATAGAATTACTGTCTTCGCATCCTGGATTTTTCCAGAAGACAGTAATTCTATTGCTTCATTATAAGAAATTTCTATAATTTCTATTTCTTCGTTTTCTTCTTCCACACCTCCTCCTTCTCCTATTCTCATTGAATCATTGTAGACACATGTATATAGAGATAACTTTTCTTTGTGGGCACCAGGAGTTACGAATACGTCGAATAGGTAATTTACCTCATGGGTTTTTATTCCTGTCTCTTCCCATATTTCTTTTATAATTGCTTCCTCTGCATCTAAATCATCAACCAATCCCGCACACGTTTCCAGTAAATATCCATCGGCATGACCATTTGCGAAAGCAGCAACCCTAAACTGCTTAGTAAGCATAATTTTCTTTTTTTCAGGATTGTAGAGGAAGGCCGCAACTCCATCTCCACTGTCAAATACTTCTCGCCTTATAATTAAATCTTGATCAGGATCTGATAGAAAAAAAGCAGAAAGAGTGGCCCAACCTTGATACAGAATTTCGACAGAATCAATTTTCCAGGACTTCATAGAGAATTACAGTTACGAAATGAATAGGGGTAATTACTCATTAAATATATACAGATACTAGGTGATTCCACTGATTTTACCTATTATAAGTAACTTTAATATGTTAAATCTTGACATTTAGTTAAAAAATGGCAAATATTTATCAATTCGGAAGCAACCTTTTAGAGGTTTCATTCGTATAAATTATAAACCCATACAACATATCATTATGAACACATTATTCACTGGCATTGGTGACTTCTTCAAAAAGCTCTTTAGCTCGAAGAAATCAGTCAATGTTCCTCAGATAGAGGACGATTATGAAGCTTGGCTAGGGGTCTAGAAATTTTTTAGACCTGGAGACCAACGAAAATACTCTTTAGTACCGTCTTAGTTAATGTAGCTAAGATCGGTACCACAAAGGGTAAGTGAATAGTATTTCTGTTTTCCTACCTTTATTGATGCCGATGATAATTATATCATTAAAATTAAGGTGTCATTTCATTTGACGAAGAACATATAATAAAAGGTTGTCTTAAGAACGATCGAAGATGTCAAGAACTGCTGTACAAGAGGTTTTTTGATGACTGCTTCCGTCAGTGCCTGCGTTATACTTCTGATCATGATCGAGCCATTATGATTGTTAATGATGGTTTTCTGACTGTGTTTAAAAAAATCGATCGGTATTCGGGCACAGGTTCTCTAAAGGCATGGATACGCAGAATAGTTTTTAATGCATTGTCAGACCATTTTAGAAAAGAGAATAAGTACCTCAAATTTATCATTCTTGAGGAAAAGGATAAAATCAAGACCGATACAGCTCTTGATAATATTTACTATGACGAATTGATATCTCTTGTCGATTCTCTTCAAGACACTACAAAGAATGTATTTATCAAGTATGCCATAGAAGGATACTCCCATAGAGAGATAGGGGTACTTATGGATATGAGTGAAGGCAATTCTAAATGGCACCTACATAAAGCTCGACAGAAATTAAAAGAAATGATCTCCCACAAGAATAAAGAACAGAATCATGCATCATAATACCAATATATACCCGAAAGATAAAGGATGGAGTCAGATGGAAGTCATCCTAGATAGAGAGATGCCTGTAAGGAAGAAACGATATGGCATAATATGGTTCATGTGTGGCTTATTGTTGTTAAGCTTCGGCGCCTACTATCTCATCCAAGTGAATGCTGTTGCAAATCCTCATGACATTGCGGACCCAGCACCCCTTGCTGAAGAGCTATACAATAACACTCCAGATAATATGGTAACTGCGACACCTTCGGAATTCAAGATTTCTACAACAGAAAAACCAAATGTTGATAATAATCCAGTAGTTAAACAAAGAGCTTTAGTTGTAAAGAATGTTCAAGATAAACAAGTTGGTTTCCTGGTGGATAGTAGCCTAGAAATGAAAAAGACTTCTTCTACACTTAAAGAGTCAGCTGAAGAATGGGATGTAAAACCAGAATCAAAGCTTACTGATTCTTCAAAGGAATCGGAAATTGTAACAACTCTTAATTTAGATAATATTGATAAAAAAGAAGAAGCAAGTGGAAAAAGGGTAGGTATACAATTGGATAAAATAAAACCAGCAGTTAGGATCAATAGTAATACATTATTTAGAGTTGACTCATATGATAGAACAGGATTGATTAAACC
>CALIQO010000306.1 GCA_938044055.1 uncultured Saprospiraceae bacterium | reverse complement strand
TGTCTACCAATTCCAGCACCCGGGCGGATGATGGGAATGCAAAAGTAATAATATTCTTTTCTCCTCCAACAATATTTACCTACAAGAAAAACACCCTCAATCTAGATTCACCAATCCTATCCACTTAGTTCTATATCCTATCTCTTAACCACAACATCGCCATGACAGCACATAAGATGAATCCTGGGCCTATTAAATCCAGATACTCGCCATGTATAATGTGCACGCCCGTAGCGCCTATCATGAGCAACAACAAGGAAAACAAAGCGTATTTTCTCGTAACCGGTATTACCAAGCATATACCGATTATCAGTTCTACAACTCCTACTACATATCTCGACCAATCAGGCAATCCCCAGTTCTGAAAAGATTCAACTACATCCGGAGATCCGACACACTTCATCATGCCTACTCCCAGCATTCCCGCAACCAAGACCATCAACAAAACATGATGGACGCCCACCTGGAAATTTCTTTTAATCGATTCTGTTTCCATACACAATATTAACCAATAGATTCCGCACATGTTGAATCGGCAGAGGACTTAATTTTTTTATAAGGACATTGATCTCATACCTGTAACTAAACATAAAATCGTATTTTAATCCACTCGGAAAAATCACATTAATCTAAACCTCCATTCAATTGATATGAAAAATCTACTTCTTTTATTATTCGTAGGCTTTCTAGCCTATACGCCTACATACGCGCAAGCAGATAAAGACAACGACGATCCTATGCAAGCTTCACACCTCAGTGGGATGAAGTTTAGAAGTATCGGTCCAGCATTCGCGTCAGGTAGGATTGCCGATATAGCTATCCATCCCGATGACGACAACGTCTGGTATGTTGCCGTTGGTTCTGGTGGTGTATGGAAAACCCGTAACGCTGGTATTACATGGGAGCCACTATTCGATGGACAATCGGTATACTCTATCGGTTGTATTACCATAGATCCTTCTAACCCTAATGTTATCTGGGTTGGCTCAGGAGAAAATGTCGGAGGCCGACACATCAGCTTCGGCGATGGCATCTATAAATCTTCTGATGGTGGTAAGTCATGGAAGAATATGGGCCTCAAAGAATCACAGCATATTTCTAAAATCATCGTCCATCCAGAAAACTCCGATAAAATTACTGTTGCCTCACAAGGGCCACTATGGAATAGTGGCGGAGAAAGAGGATTGTATACATCCGATGATGGAGGAGCTACCTGGACGAAAACACTGGGCGATGATATGTGGACTGGTGTTACCGACATGGTCGTAGATTCGAGAAATCCAGATATCATGTATGCTGCTACCTGGCAGAGACACAGAACAGTGGCTGCTTACATGGGCGGTGGACCAGAGACAGCCATACACAAGAGTATCGATGGAGGAAAATCATGGAACAAGTTATCTGGAGGTCTACCAGGCGGAGACATGGGAAAAATAGGACTAGCTATAAGTCCTCAGAACCCAGATGTCGTCTACGCAGCTATAGAATTAACCAACCGCAAAGGAGGCGTCTATCGCACAGCAGATCAAGGAGCAACATGGAATAAAATGTCTGACGCAGTTTCCGGTGGTACTGGACCCCACTATTATCAAGAGCTATACGCTTCGCCACACGCATTTGATAGATTGTATCTGATGGATGTTCGCATCCAGGTTTCTGACGATGGAGGAAAAAACTTCCGTAGGCTTAATGAAGAACACAAGCATTCTGACAACCATGCCATAGCATTCAGAAGCGACGATCCAGATTATCTTTTAATCGGATCTGATGGAGGCATCTACGAAAGTTTCGACTTGGCTCAGAACTGGCGATTCATGGACAACCTTCCGATTACTCAGTATTACAAGGTAGCTGTGGATGATGCAGAACCATTCTACAACGTTTTCGGAGGAACCCAAGATGTCAATACCCACGGTGGACCATCGAGAACAGACAATGTACATGGTATACGGAATGGGGATTGGTACATCACGCTATTTGGGGATGGCCATCAGCCAGCCACCGAACCCGGAAATCCAGACATCATATACTCGGAATGGCAGCAAGGAAATCTATGTAGAATCGATCAGACTACAGGTGAGATTGTATACATAAAGCCACAACCTGCTGCTGGAGATCCACACGAACGATACAACTGGGACGCACCGATTCTGGTAAGTCCACACAAGCCTACTCGACTATACTTCGCATCTCAGCGGGTATGGAAATCTGAAGACAGAGGAGATACCTGGACAGCCATAAGTGGTGACCTGACTAAAAACGAAAATCGGATAACCCTTCCGATCATGGGCAAGCAATGGAGTTACGACGCAGCATGGGACATATATGCCATGTCTAACTACAACACCATTACTTCTCTTTCTGAATCCCCTCAACAAGAAGGATTGGTTTATGCGGGTACAGATGATGGCATATTACAAGTTACGGAAGATGGTGGGAATACTTGGAGAAAAATAGAAGTACGCAATATGCCAGGTGTTCCTGCAACAGCATTTATCAATGATGTCAAGGCTGATATACACGATGCGTCCACTGTATATGTGGCTCTTGACAATCACAAGTATGGAGACTTCAAGCCTTATCTTATGAAGAGTTCAGATATGGGTCGAACATGGACAGCCATTAAGAATGGGCTGCCCGATAAAACGCTTGTATGGCGGATTGTCCAGGACCACGTAGACAAGGACCTGATGTTTCTAGGCACAGAATTCGGCATATACTGTACTCTAGATGGTGGCAATAAGTGGATCCAAATGAAGGGCGGACTTCCGACCATTTCATTTAGAGACTTAGCCATTCAGAAGAGAGAGAATGATCTGGTAGCGGCATCTTTCGGTAGGGGCTTTTATATACTAGATGATTATAGCGCTCTACGGCAAATGGATGCGTCCAACATGACAGCAGAAGCATCCCTATATGAAGGCAGAAAAGCATGGTGGTATATGGAAAGACCCGGAGTAGGTTTCGGTGGAAAAGGCAATCAAGGAGCCGACTACTTTGTAGCAGACAACCCTCCTTTCGGAGCAGTGATCACCTACCATGTCAATGGCGAATACAAAAGCACTGCCGATCTACGTAAAGAAAAAGAAAAAGAACTAAAAAAGAATAAGCAGAATATTCCTTTTCCTGGATATGATGCCATAGATGCTGAGAATGAAGAAATCCCTGTACAATTCTGGCTAGCTGTTTCTGATAGTCAAGGCAACCTATTAAAGCGGATAAAAGCTCCGAATTCTAAAGGTACCCATCGGGTAGTCTGGGATCTTACAACAATGAGTAAGGAGCCCATCCGACTAGACGGAAGAATTTCTACCGATGCTTCCGGATATATGGTAGCACCAGGAACATACTCAGCTTCTCTCTACAAGGAAGATAATGGAGGAATGACCTTGATAAGTGGTCCCATAA
>CALIQO010000305.1 GCA_938044055.1 uncultured Saprospiraceae bacterium | reverse complement strand
AGCATAAACGTGGCTGGAGTCTGGTTACTAGCCGCACTCTTGAGTGATCTTTTTCCTCTACTGTCTAGATTTCTATGGTTACTTATATTCGTTAATGAATTCTGGATTGATCGCTACTTCAGAAAAAAGAAAGTGAAAGCGTCTAAAACATAACATATAGAATCTTAACATCCTTGTCGTTGCATTCTAGAGGTTGTTAATGAAGTCCATGTGATCTGCTCTATAGGTTCAGTTTATTTAATGATAAACACTGTTGACTATGTAGAAATTATTATGAAGATGTCAGCTTTCAGAAAAAATGTGTGTTCTATACTATGAGTCTAAATAAATATCTAAAACCTTAAGTCGACTTTAACGGTTGTAAATTAGATGTAATCTTAGTTAAGGATGATATTTGTGCCATGAAGTATATTATTCCACCCTATTTAAGAAAGTTTTTCACGCTTCTATTCATATGCATAGGTTTTACTGCGACAGCTCAATATGGGATATCTGGAAGAGTCCTCGATAGCGAGACGAAACTCCCCATCGATTTCTCAACTATAGCAGTAATTGATGCAACGAATGGTATTGTCATAACGGGAACCACAACAGATAACGGTGGCAGGTTTAATGTGGAGTCAAATGTAGAAAACGTCAGATTAGAAATCAGTTTCCTAGGGTATGGAAAGCTGGTTATGGAGAATTTAGAATTCAAGAATAAATCATTAGAGCTCGGTGATATCTTCTTAAAGGAAGACGGTCAGTTGCTAGAAGAAGTCGTGGTCTCTGCTGAAAAATCAACGTCAGAATTCAAGCTAGACAAGCGGGTTTTCAATGTAGGGACAGATCTCAGTTCCACTGGAGCGAGTGCGTTAGAAGTACTTAACAATGTTCCTTCTGTAAATGTAGATATAGAAGGCCAGGTAGCCCTCAGAGGTGCTACAGGTGTTCAGATATTGATCAATGGAAAGCCATCTGTCCTAGCAGACGATTCCAGTGGTGCCCTAGGAACCATAACAGCAGATATGATAGATCAAGTAGAAGTAATAACCAATCCATCTGCCAAGTATGAAGCAGAAGGGACATCAGGGATAATCAATATAGTGCTCAAGAAAAATGAAAAAAGGGGAATCAATGGTAGCATCTCTCTTAACTCTGGTGTACCTCACAATCACAGCGTGGGTTTCAGCATGAATAAGCGCACAGATAATTTCAACCTATTTACACAGATAGGTGCAGGTTATAGAGAACTGCCATCAGAAGTAGAGAATATCAATAGAGATCTAGCCACTGACAGAACCATCCAGTCTATAGGAGAAGAATTCAGAAATGAAAAATTTTATAATTTCATTCTTGGATCTGATTATTACATCAATGAGCAGAATGTAATCACTGTATCAGGAAACTTTGCTTATGAAGTAGAGGAACAGCCTTCACTGTTTGAGTTTAGTTTACTAGATGGAGAAACACTTACAAGTGCCTGGAACAGAAGTGAAGTAACAAGTGCCACCAATCCTAAAATACAATATGAAGTTCAATATAAAAGAGACTTCAGAGATGACAAAGATCATCAGTTGCTTTTCAGCGCAATTGGAAATTACTTCGGCAAGGATCAAGAATCTGCATTCAGCAACGACTTCACCCAAGGTCCAGGTAACCTAGCTGATCAATTAACAGCGACTTCTTTTAATGAAGGCAAGTTTACTTTCAACCTAGATTATACCAAGCCCTTTCAAGAGCACTGGACAATCGAAACGGGTCTGCAATACTTGATCAATGATGTAAGCAATAATTTCAGAGTGAGTAATGAAGTAAGTCCTGGTCTATATGAAGATGATCCAGGCCTGACTAATGAATTTGAATTTTCGCAGGATGTACTTGGCATTTATGGAACCGGTTCATATGAAGGAGAGCTGTGGGGATTAAAGCTGGGTTTAAGGGTAGAAAATACAGCCCTAAATACTTTACTTGTAAATACCGATGATGGGAATGATCGCAATTTTACCAATCTATTTCCTTCTGCACATACATCTTATAAACTATCAGAAGGCATATCATTCCAAGCTGGATATTCCCGCAGAATTTATAGACCAAGGTTGTGGGACCTCAACCCCTTTTTTAATATCAGAAACAACTTTAATATCCGAGTGGGCAATCCGGACTTATTGCCAGAATTTACAGACTCTTATGAAGTAGGAAGTATTTTCATTTTTAATGAGACTTCTATTAATCTTAATGTATACCATAGAAATACCCAAGATAAAGTAGAGCGTGTATCAACATTTGACAATGGGGTTACAACATGGATGCCTATGAACATCGGTGTCAATCGTGCCACAGGATTAGAGGCCAATTTCAAGTATGCTCCAACGAAAAAAATCACCTTAAATGGGGATGCGAATTATAACATATTCCAGCGGGAAGGATCTTTTAATGATCAGAATTTCGACTTCTCTGCTGATCAATGGTCGGGAAAGTTGACTGGAAAATATAAGATATCTAATAACCTAGATGCAGAAGCAACAGTAAGGTATGAATCTAGAATTCAGACCATTCAAGGAATGGTTGCCGACAATCTTTTTCGGACTTAGGATTCAGATATAAGATCCTAAAAGGAAGAGGTGTATTCAATGTAAGTGTGAGAGATTTATTTGCTTCGAGAATCCGACAGAATACCATAGAGAATGCAGATTTCGAAACTTTCTCTAGAAGTCTCAGAGGAAGGTTTATCACTTTTGGGTTTAGTTATGGTTTCGGAAAAGGAGAAGCAATGACTTATTCTGGAAG
>CALIQO010000304.1 GCA_938044055.1 uncultured Saprospiraceae bacterium | reverse complement strand
CACTGACAGATAGCTTAGGTCGCTTTACAGCTGAAGCCATTGATGCTGAAGCAATTTTCTTAGAAGGAAGTCTGGCTTATACACTGGAAAATGGTGTATCAATAGGTGGTGATGCGAATTATAACATCTATCGCAATGCCTCCGTGGATCAATTGTTTCATATCCCACAGCTGGTAGTTAATGTATTCTCATCTGTGTCCTTGCTGGAGAATAAGTTTTCACTGCGTTCAGACTTGCACTTCAGAGATGCGGTAACCGTATCTGAAAGAGAAGGGACAAGCTCGTTATCAGAGATCATAGACTTAAGTATAGAAGCAACCTATTATCCTGCAGAAAAAATAGGTGTGTACATTAAAGGGATGAATCTTCTTGATAAAGACAATCGCTTCTTACAGGGTTACCAGAGATACCCACTTCAGGTACAAGGAGGAATCGTAGTTAAGTGGTGATTGAACTACAATATTGTTCATACATCAATACAGGACTTCGGGTCCATCGATGACTTTGACAATGCGTTTTCCGATATTGGTGCCAGAGTATAGCCCCATCAATGCTTCAGGCATTTTATCAAAACCATCTACCATATCTACTAACGGAGATAGCTTATTATCGGTAATCCAGCCTGCCATTTTATCCTCAGCTTCAGAAAACTGATGTGTATGGTTGTACACCAGAAAACCAAGAATACTTGCTGCCTTAGATCTAATTGACATGATGTTCTGAGGGATAGGTCTCACAGGTAAGGTATACTCAGATATCCCTCCACATAAAACGACTCTGGCTCCTCTTTTCATGAAATTCAATGAAGATTCTAAAATGGCCCCTCCTACGTTATCGAAAAATACATCGAAGCCTTCTGGCATATATTCATCTAACTTAGACTCGATGTCGTCTTTCTTATAATCTATCATATCATCTGCTCCTAAGGACATTGCGATGGCACATTTCTCAGGACCTCCAGCGATACCAACAACTTTCTTACATCCTATAGCTTTGGCAATCTGTATAACTAAAGAACCGACTCCACCAGCAGCTCCTGAAACCAAGACAGTATCTCCTGCATGAGGCTGACCTCTATCCATAAATCCACAATACGCAGAATAACCTGTCATGCCTAGTGCCGATAATCCATAATGAACTGGTAGGTTTCTTTTTTTCATTTTGATAAACCGTTCTTCTTGTTTCATCTGTGAAACCTTATAGGTCTGCCACCCTATCTGCCCATGAACGAAGTCTCCTACTTGGTAATCTGGATGAAACGATTCTAATACCTCTGCAATCCCTCTTCCATGAATTACCTCTCCTATCTTAAGATGCTTCTCGCGTGAAATTCCTGCGCCTCCTTTCATCATGTACATGCGCATTACTGGAGCAATATTTAAGTAATGGGTTTTCAATAAGACTTCACCCTCTACAAGCTTAGAGACACTTGATTCCTGATACTTAAAGTGCTTCTCTACTAATTCAGAAATAGGATGTTCTGCAACTGTCCATTGTCTATTAATGAGGTCCATATACAATGATTGAAATTAAAGCATAAATAGATCCAAGGAATATTGTAGAAACTGGATACTCCAAGGAACTTAAGATTGAATCCCTATAAATCGAAATTAAGACCTTCGCTTCTGCGGGCGTAATACAATTCCTTATTGAAAGAATATAACTTCGCAGGACGGTGGGCAACATCCGTTTCTGATTCTTCGTGCTCGATGAGGATTTCAAGGGATCTAAGTTTCCTTCTGAAATTTCGTTTATCCAGTTTTATTCCTAGAATTACTTCATACAATGCTTGAAGTTGTTTCAGGGTAAATCTTTCTGGAAGCAATGAAAATCCGATCGGTTTTTCTCTTAACGTCCTTTTTAAACGCTCATAGCAAACCTCGAAAATCTGGTTGTGGTCAAATGCCAAATCACCAATGTCATTGACATCTAACCAGAAAGCTCCATTAAGGGATGGGTCTACATTCATCTCATCGACTTTCACCAAGCTATAATACGCCGTACTAACTATCCTTCCGAGGGGATGCCTATTTACTTCTGAGAAGGTAGCGACTTGTTCCATATAGAGGTCACTTAGTCCTGTTCTTTTCTTAAGGATCCGATTAGCAGATTGCTGAAAATTTTCATCTGGCTTGACTAGATCCCCGACAAGAGAGGGCAATCCCTCGAATGGAGGCATAAGACATTCTAGAAGAAGAATCTTAAGTGACTCTTCATCGTAACCAAATATTACACAATCCAAAGAAAGGATAAAAGGAATGGTTTCATTAAGGTGAGACATATGAATATTGATATTTCCATCTTGCTCAGCTAAAACATCGCCCATAGACTGATTTTAATTACAGCGCAACACAACATTATAGGTGCTTGAAATACGCTAATTTATTAAGAGACCACCCATAATATGCCTAAATCTATAACATCGAATCCTTTTATCAAAAAATCCTAGTGCTGCAATTACAAAAAGTAATGTATTTCTTTAATAAAAGTCCGAATGGAGAATCGTCCTATTTCTTACCTTTGAATGGCTGATGATCAGTGATTTACAACAGTCAGTTCAACTAAAACCTAGGGAAAATGCCTCTGTACTTTCTTTATTCTGCTTAATTATATGGAGGCAAGAATCTGCGTTTATCCGACTGTTGCTTGCTATCCGTGTGATAATATTTTATTATTTTAATTTTCTAATCTCAAGTGAAATGAATCTCGAAGTATGGTGGATAGGGAAAACAGATGAAAAGTATCTGTCACAAGGGATCGAGAAGTACAGCAAGAAAATACCGCACTATATCAAGTACAAGGAAGTCACCATCAGAGATGTAAAAAATACTAAATCCCCGACTGACCTCAGAAGATTAGAATCTGAAGTTGTACTAAATAAATTATCTAGCCATGATTTTCTTATTCTCTGTGATGAAAAAGGTAAGACCTTTTCTTCTATTCTTTTTTCTAAGAAAATTGAAAAATGGATGATGAATGGTAGAAAAAGAATGATCTTTCTGATTGCCGGTGCATACGGCGCTCATGATAACTTAAAAGAACGCGCCGATTTCACCTTGTCTCTATCACCTATGACTTATTCTCATCAGATGGTAAGACTTATTCTTGTAGAACAGATTTATAGAGCATTTACCATAATTAGAAATGAAAAATACCACAACCTATAACAAGCATACGATATGTCCATAACAATAATACTAGTTATAATCACCAGCCTTATTTCATACCAAGCATTTAACAACAGAGAATTATTCGGGAAGTTAAAACACCATCCTTATTCAAGCGATAAGAATAAGGAGTGGTATCGCTTGCTGACTTCTGGTTTTGTCCATGGAGATTTCGTCCACCTTATTTTCAATATGTATGTGTTGTATATTTTCGGTGAAATGATAGAAAATGTATTTATAAGTATCCACGGAGAATTGATGGGTAGAATGGCCTTTCTTCTATTGTACATTCTATCTATTGTTATTGCGAGTATTCCTAGTCAGATCAAGCACAAGGACAATCCCTATTATTCTGCTATAGGTGCTAGTGGAGCTGTATCTGCCATTTTATTTGCTTTTATATTATTTGCCCCATGGTCGTGGTTGGAGTTGTTTTTTGTGATTCCTATTCCTGCCATCGTATTTGGGGTATTGTACTTGGCATATTCTTCATGGGCCATTAACAATGCAAAGGACAATATCGGCCACAGTGCACACTTTACAGGAGCCATTGCTGGAGTTCTATTGACTATAGCTATTTATCCTGAAATCATTTCATTATTTGCAGAAAGGGTTATGGATGTGCAAGGGCCTGGAAGATAGTTCATAGAACCAACTACCTTGCGTTAAGTACAATGAGCTGATCAAATGCTCCTTAATACGGGACAACATTCTTGATCAGTTTATGTACAATAAAACAATTTGCCGAAAGGCAGAAAGCACTTATCAATAAGGGTTACTTACTCCTCTGGCTCACGCGGAAAGACATTGTTGCTTCTATCTACATCTACAACAGAGATCTGTTCGTCTATAGTAACGCTGGTAATCGTAGAAGCAGGCACATCAATCTTCATCGTGTAACTATTTTCTACCCAGGGCCAATCTTCCAACACAGTCATCGATACAGAACTGTTGCTAGACTTATCCCCTCTCATGATTCTTAGCGGAATATTGTAAACCATCTTCTTTCCATCTGTAGTGGTTACCGTAACATCTAGAGGCATAGGCATTCTACCAGGCTTAGACAACTCTACAACCGTCTGTGAACCGACTGCATACATAGTATCAACTGCATAATCAATCTGATTGGTTGTATAAACCCAGTGCTCTTTAAACCAGTCCAGTTCAAGGTCACTTTCTTTCTCCATAATGCGTATAATATCATTAGGGTTAGGATGTTTAAACTTCCAAGTATCGAAGTATCTGAGCATCGCTCTATCAAAAGCTTTGTTACCTATAATCGATCTAATCTGTTTTAAGAAAAGCTGTCCTTTAGTATATGATCCTGCTCCGTATGCACGATTGGTATTGTAATGATCACTGTGGGTAGACAAGGCTTCTTCTTGTCCTGATTTCATAAAGTTAGCATATCCGACTACTGAGCCAGCATGCGGGTTCAGTGAAAAATCTCCAGGCATGGCCTTAATGAGACGTAAGTAATTTCCTATTTCCGCTGTTGCATAAGACGTAAACCCTTCATCCATCCATGGATGTAAGCTTTCATTGGTTCCCAAAATCATGTGATACCAAGAATGCATCCATTCGTGAATGCTTACGCCTACTAGACTTCTTAGTGATCGCTCACCCGTAATGAGTGTACCCATAGGATACTCCATTCCTCCATCTCCTCCTTGGATAAAGTAATATACAGGGTATGGATATTCGCCATACATCTTATTGATCTGACTCAGTGCTTTATTCATAATCTGTGGGAGCATCTCCCAGTTTTCTTTAGTCTTCTCACCTTCCTGATAGAAGAAGTGTAACTCTACTCCTGCATCACTCATAAGCTTGGTATGCTTGTAATCG
>CALIQO010000303.1 GCA_938044055.1 uncultured Saprospiraceae bacterium | reverse complement strand
AAGCCGGAATCTAAAAAAGATTGAATAGTAGCAGCACCTCCTTCAACAAGCAATCTGAAGATGCCTTCTTCCTTCAATATGGTAAGAATCTTTTCTATAGGTGTATCTAACGTTATGGAGTTTGTTGGTGATTTTATATGGGATGCTGTACCTATATATAAGTAGTTGTTGCCATTGAAAACTCTATAATCAGCATGCAATCTTCCTCTTCTATCAATTATTATCCTTCTGGGACTATCTCCCGGGTAGTTTCTAGTAGTAAGAGCAGGATTGTCCACCTTAATCGTTTCTGAACCTGCCAGGATACCGTGATTCTCATCGCGCCATTTGTGGGTTAAGACACTTGTATACTCATTGCTTAACCAAGTTTGTTTTCCCTTGATTCCTAAGTAGTTATCTGATGATTTTACAAGTTTCAGTGTAATGTAAGGTCGGTCCTCAGATATCCAAGTGGAAAATGGTTTTATACAGGCTTCACATTCATTTTCTAGAACCCCTTGTATAACCTTAATACCTGCAGCTTTAAGTACAATAAGGCTTTTCCCCGACATAGCAGGATTAGGATCTGTAGTTCCTACCACTACTTGTTTTATTCCTGCATCCATTATTGCTTGGGAACAAGGTGGCGTTTTACCATGGATGCAACAAGGTTCTAATGAAACGTATAAAATAGATTCAGGAATAAGGTGTCTTTCTTCATTCTTTACATCATTTAAACAATTTACTTCTGCATGCGGGCCACCATATGATTTATAAAAGCCTTCTCCTAAAATTCTATCCTTGTAGACAAGCACAGCTCCTACATTGGGGTTTCCGCCTACATTTTTGCCAGCGAGCGTTGCAAGCTCTAGGCACCTTTTCATCATGACTTCATGAGAATTCATGTAGCCTGAGTATGCTTTTTCAATATAGAGATGGTATAATCAAGTTCTTCTAGCGTAGTCAGATGTGAGTACGAAAACCGTATGCTCTTTCTGTTATCGGGATGCTGGATAGCCTGAAGGACATGAGAGTCAGCCTCTATTCCTGAACTACAAGCACTGGCAGACGATGCAGCTATACCTGCAATATCAAGATTAAACATCAGCATATCCACATGAGGAGATGCTGGAAAAGAAACACTGGTTATATGTGAGGCTCTAGAATCAGAACCGTTGATCCAGGTTCCAGTTATCTCTTGCAATACCTTTTCTTCGAAATAAGCTTGTCTAGCAGCAATAATTTCAGCCCTTTTTTTCTGATCCCTATCGGCGACTTCTAGTGCTTTAGCCATACCCGCTATGCCTATTATATTTTCTGTTCCAGCTCGCATGTTTCTTTCTTGTGCGCCTCCGTAAATCATAGGATTGATCTGGGTATCTTCATGGATATACATAAATCCTATGCCCTTAGGGCCATAGAATTTATGCGCAGAACCAGCAGCTAAATCTACATCTAGAGATGCGAAATCTAATGGCATCTTTCCGATGGACTGCACTGTATCTGCATGGAATACAGCACCTGCTTGCTTACATAATTTTCCGATGACTTCAATCGGGTAGAGGTTCCCTATTTCATTGTTGACATGCATAATAGAAACCAGTGTCTTCTTATTTTCCTTCAGCATGACTTCCAGTTCTTGCATAGAGAACATTCCGTCGGAACCTACCTTTAAAGGAACAGGTTGAACAGTACTTGTTTTTACGATTTCTTGTATGCTATGGAGGCCACAGTGATGCTCTAGCGGGAGATAGATTATTCTCTCGATACCTAGGTCTTGCACACTTCTTTTTAGTAATGTATTGTGCGCTTCTGTAGCAGAAGAAGTAAAGAATATTTCACCGATTGAACAATTGAGAATCTGAGCCATGGTCCGCCTCGCTTTTTCGATCACTGTTCTGGCCTCTCTTCCTAATCTGTGTATAGAACTGGGGTTGCCATAATGGTCCTTCATAATCTCGGACATATACGTTATGACCTCAGGATGAATAGGCGTTGTAGAGGCATAATCAAGATAGACATTCATAGTGTATGTTTAAGCTAATTAAACCATTCTTCCACAAGAGATATTTCATATGGAGATACAGTCTTGTGCTCGAATTCATTTTTAGAACAGGTGTATTCATAATCTTTGCTCCACGCTTTATGATGAATTGACAATTGTTCTATAGCATCTAAAATGAAATTAACTTGTTCATCGCTCAGAGTAGGATGTAGACTCAGTCTTATCCATCCTGGTTTCAATGTGTTGTCTCCAGCAGATATCATGTCTGTAATCGCTCTAGATTTTTGTTGGGATACTTCTAGTAAGTAATGACCATAAGTTCCAGCACAGGAACATCCGCCTCTTACTTGAATTCCATACCGATCGTTGAGTAATCTTACAGCAAGATTATAGTGCAAATTTTCTATGTAAAAGGAAAAAATAGAAAGTCTATCCTTATGCTGTGGTGCGAGAATATGCAGATTATTTATTTGCTCTAATCGATTGAAGGCTATCTTATTGAGATAGTGTTCTCTTTCTTTGATTTTAGCAGTATCCATTTCATCCTTGAGTTGGACACACATAGCTACTCTCATGGTCTGTAAGAACGCAGGTGTTCCACCATCTTCTCTCGCTTCTATCTCATCGTAGTATTTATGCTCCCCCCATGGATTGGTCCAGTCAACTGTACCTCCTCCAGGATTATCGGGAATCTTGTTGGTATATAACTTTGGATTAAAAATTAAGATACCTGAACTACCAGGTCCACCTAGAAATTTGTGTGGAGAAAAATAAATGGCATCTAAGTATGCTTCAGGATCTTCTGGATGCATATCGATGTCTATATAAGGGGCCGAACATGCGAAGTCTACGAAACAATATCCGCCGACTTGATGCAGTTTTTTAGCAATTTCATAGTAAGGTGTATCGATCCCTGTAACATTAGAGCAAGAAGTTATAGCCGCAATCTTTACTTTTCTATCGGAATACGCTTTCAGAAGATGATCTAAGTGTTCTAAGCATACAAGCCCTTCCGGATCCGCGCGTATAATTTCTACAGTGGATACAGTCTCTAACCAAGATGTCTGATTAGAATGGTGTTCCATGTGGCTGATGAAAATTACTGGCTTTTCGCTGTCTTCGATTGTACATCGAGAGCGGTACTTTTCATGCATTTTCAATCCTAGTATCCGCTGAAATTTATTGACAACTCCAGTCATACCACTGTTAGAAGAGATCAAGATGTCCTCTTCTCTGGCATGAACATGTTGTTTTATAATTTTCTTAGCATGGTGGTAAGCCATGGTCATTGAGGAACCTGTTATGGTAGTTTCAGTATGCGTGTTGCCTACATATGGGGCAATTTTGTTTCGCATTTTTTCTTCAATAGGAGCATACAGTCGGCCGCTTGCAATCCAGTCAGCATATAGAATTTCTTGCTCTCCATAAGGAGAAGTGAAGCGCTGATCGTTACCGATAATGTTTTCTCTGAATCTTGAGAAATGAGATTCGTGCATAATTTTAGGTTAAGGTCTTAATCAAAGATAGCCGTTTTAACTTTTCCGATCAGTTCTTCTGCCTTTATTTTTGACCTGCCTTCACTATATATTCTTATGATGGGTTCCGTATTGGATTTTCTCAAGTGAACCCACCCATCTTCGAAATCAATTTTAACCCCATCGATGTCATTTAATTTTTCATTCTTAAAAGCTTCTTTTGCTTTAAGCAGTAGGGTATCCACGTCTAAGTCTGGTGTCAGTTGGAGTTTATCCTTAACCATCTCATAAGAAGGGTAGGTAGACTTCAAATCTGTCATAGATAGATCTCTGTCTGCGAGAAGGTTAAGAAATAGAGCAATTCCTACCAGTGCATCCCTTCCATAATGGAGGTCAGGGAGTATAACACCACCATTTCCTTCACCTCCTATTACTGCGTCAGTCGCTTTCATCTGATTTACTACATTAACTTCTCCTACAGCACTAGCAGTATAAGTCTGACCATGCTTATGGGTAACATCTGCAAGGGCTCTTGTTGAAGACAAGTTGCTTACTGTATTGCCAGGCTTAATCGATAATAAATAATCCGCCACAGCAACCAGGGTGTATTCCTCTCCGAACAATTGTCCGT
>CALIQO010000302.1 GCA_938044055.1 uncultured Saprospiraceae bacterium | reverse complement strand
GATGACATAGCCGATACTAAGGCAAGTTATACCATGAGTGATGTTGTATGGTCTGTAGCTGTGGTCGTACTGATTATTGTAGCCTACATCTATTTCAGTGGATAGTTTCTTTTAAAAACCAAAAGAAAAAGTAACACTAATGTTGGCTTCAGAATCTTGGATATTGACACTTTCGTCGATGCCTGATAGTTGACCACCCATGTAAGTTAATTCTACGAATAGACCATCGTCTATGTTGTAACCCAGACCTCCGTGTAGAAGATTGCCGGATCCTACCTTTCTGCCTTCTCCTATGGAAGAAGAATATTTGCCGTAAGCGAGCAATAAATACAACTTATCCTGGCCTGGGATAGACTGTGCTATTCCTGCCCCAAAGTAAAAAGACCTATAAGGAGATATGGTTGAGTTGCCAGGTGAGATTCTTGCGATTCCATATATCGAAGTCATATCAGCAAAATTCCATCCTGCCTTTCCTTCGAAAGTTACTGCTCGGAATGAGGGGTAAAATCGGGTTCTGAAATTTTCGATAATATGATAGGAAGCGGCATGGTCAGAAAATCCAGTTCCTATTCCTAGGGTCGTTATTCTTCCAGACTCATACTGACTCCAGCCCATAAAAGGGATCAAAGTTAAGAGAACAATTGTATAGATTTTTGACATATGCAATTTCTAGAGGAATAAAACATGCAATATCTATCTTAAAGTATATTCTTTCTGTTTTTATAGAGTTAAATTATGGAATATGTCGCTCAAGGCAAATGAGGTCCATTCTTCACATTAAATGTTTTCTGATAATTCTTTAAGTTTCGTATTCATGTTCTTAAAGCCTTGCGTTGTTTCGCCATCTAATTTCTTAGAGAAAAACATTACTAAAAAGCCACTAAATAGTTCTGAATGCTGAAAGGTGGAAGTACCGTCGTTGTTATCGATGATCTGAAAAATGTGTTCCCCATCAAAGATTCCTTTAAAGAAGAGTTTTCCTAGCCATCTAAATTCTTTGTTCTTCTCGCACTTTAAGATTGTGGGTTTAAACTTCATGCCACCTGCCTTGACCTCTATTGTTTTTCCTTCTGATATGTCTCCATTGATAGATGTTATGAATGTGTTCCAAAGTGGATACTTATCGAAATCAGTCAAAATATTCCATACAATCTCTGGGCTTGCTTCTATAAGGACTGAAGTGTGAATCTCCTTAATAGACTTAACGCTTGAGTTCTTAATGCCAGGTGTGAGTGATTTCATTTTGCTTCGCATTTTATTTGTTCTTTGTTGAACACAAAGATTACTTTATAAAATCATTGCTGCCTTGACATAGATCAAGAAACCATCTTTCTTCGTATCCTGCTCAACGTCTCTGGAGTAATGCCGAGCATAGAGGCAATATAATGTAATGGGACTTGATTGAAAATGGAAGGATTATGGTTCATAAGTTCCTTGACCCTTTGTTCAGCTGACATGGACAACAGACCGAATACTCTGTTCTCAAGTGTTATAAAACACTTTGCTATAAAAAGCTTGTCTATATTATCCCAGCCTTCTATATGACTCCCTAAGCTTCTATAATCCTCTTTCGATATCGAATACAGTTCACAATCAGATAAGGCCTGAATGTTCCATCTAGCAGTTGTGTCAAATACGAAACTGGATAGATCTGTAATGAACATACCTTGGTTAGATACCCATTGCGTAATTTCTTTTTCTCCAGTCATGTCTTGCGCATAAATCCTTAAGAAGCCACTTCTAACGAAACTAATGTTTACGGCATATTGATCTTGCTTAAGTAGGTAACCATCTTTTTCTAAACGCTTAATTTTAAACATATTTGCGACACGTGCTAAATTTTTACCTCCTATACCAAAATAATTTTCGATATACAATTCAATTTCTTTCATGTTCTTGATTTATGCATGGGTACTGTTGTCGCTTACTTTTAATATTAGAAAAAATAGGTATTTTTATTTTAAATTAAGTGTTCCTGTTCTGGAGTAACGCTAATATAAAACCAAAAGATAGCAATTTACGTATTCCAAAATCTGACAAGAATGAATAAAGCAAAAATATTTTTCTTCATTATTTTATTCTCAACTATATTTCATAACTCTGAAATAGACGCTCAGAGAGAATCGAAAATAGACTTCCAGGAGATGGATGCTTACTTCACTAAAATGGTGAAAGACTGGGACGTTCCTGGTGCTTCAATAGGCATTGTAAAAGATGGCGAACTTGTTTTTTCAGGCAACTATGGTGTAAAAGAAGTAGGGAAAGCTGATAAGCCAGATAAACATTCGCTATACGCCATCGCATCTAATTCTAAGGCATTCACGGCTACCTTAATCGGGATGCTGGTTGAGGAAGGAAAACTAGACTGGAACGATCCGGTGCGTAAGCATCTTCCTGATTTCACCATGTACGACAACTGGGTTAGTGAGCACATAACCATCAGAGATATTTTAAGCCATCGGGTAGGGTTGGGTACATTCAGTGGAGACAACATCTGGTATAAATCGACTAAGACTGCAGCAGAAATTGTAGATGTCATTCAATATGTACCACAAGCATATGAATTCAGATCCGGGTATGGCTATTCTAATCTTATGTACATCACAGCAGGAGAAATTATCAGAGCCGTTACAGGAAAGAGCTGGGGAGAAAATGTGCAAGACAGAATTCTTAAGCCACTAGGTATGGACCGTACAATATCTGCACTTGACAAACTTGAAGATAAAGGAAACTTCTCCACACCACATGCAAGAAAGGATAGAAAGAATTACGCCATTCCATGGGTGGATTGGAAGAATGTAGAGGCAACGGGAGGATTGATTTCATCTATTGAAGACATGTCTAAGTGGATAATGTTTAATCTGAACCATGGCATTCATAATGGGGATACCTTAATCTCTAAGCGGACTCGTAATATGATATGGACACCCCATAATAACTTTACTGTTGACCATACTTCGCAGAATGATTTCGACCGTCATTTCAATGCCTATGGACTCGGATGGTCCCTCAGTGATTATCAAGGGAGACTGAGAGTCGGACATACAGGCGGTTATGATGGTTTTATCACTGCCGTCAACTTGATTCCGGATGAGAACCTCGGAGTAATAGTATTGACTAATGGTGTTAAGAGTCCGATTATGGCCGCTACCTATTATACGCTGGATAAGATGCTGGGTATAAAGGGAAAAGATTGGTCGGAGCAGATGCTTTTTAGAACCAATACCCGATTGATAAGCGACACAAGAATTCCTAGCCGCATCTCTAAACGGGTTAAGGATACGAAGCCATCCATATCTATAAAGGATTTTTCTGGAGATTACCATTCTGATCTTGTAGGAAAGATATCGATTGTAGAAAAAGGAAGCGAATTAATTTTAGATTTCGAGGAAGCGCCACTTATGTCAGCGAAGCTTACACACTGGCATTACGATGTGTGGCAGATCCATTGGGAACATCCTCAAGCTTGGTTTAGTTTCGGAACCATTAAGATCAATACCGACAACCAAATGAAGGTGGTGGGTTTTGACTTCGATGTACCTAACGATGATTTCTTCTTCGAAGAATTGAAACCGAGGAGGGAGTAAATGGTTACAATTTTTCTAATTCTGAATTAATTAAATATTAGATCCAATATGTAAATCCTAATTACTAAGAACCTCTATTGCCTTCTCTATGGCCGGGTCATGGCTTTCAAGGTCGATAATGGATGAATGGAATCCATACCAATCTCTAGGGTAGACTATGATGTAATGTGGGGGAATTCCAGAATACTCGTAATTATTGCCATCCCATGATTCATAGATTTCATTTGATAAAGAGTAACTCCATCCATTGGGAAGTTTTTTCTGTAGTACATCAGAAAAAACACCCATAGTAGGTGAGCCTATTCTGGTAAATTTGTCATTTTTCATAGTAGATAAAACAAACATTTCTGCGGAACTTCCTGTCCTTGAACTGGTAAGTATAATTACCTCTCCTGCAAAGGTGCCTGAAGAAGGTGGGGTAGAAACTCCGATTCCACTAGAATTAGACCCATTGTACCAGAATTTCTTTGTGAAAGCATCATTTATTTTATCACTAAATCCAGATAACAGTTCCATCGCAACTTTGTCTGTACCTCCCGGATTAAACCTTAAATCAATGATTAAGTCTTCTGCTTCTGCATTTGAAAAGAAAGACAATAGATTACTCTTCACCGTTGATGCACCCTCTACTTCATTTCTTAGATACTGACCGAGTGTCATGCCAGCTGCAATCGATCCGAATACTTCATTCCAGTGCGATTCCCAGTAAGGATCATGTGGGAGCGATTCATCTATTGTTACTTCTTTGGAAAAACCGTTCATACCATTAAGTTGAATGTATCCGATGTTGTTATCGAGCATACCCCACTTGACTAGGTCCTTGTGGTAAGATTCAAGTGACATGCTTTTGTACAATTCTGTGATTTTGGACATGGCAGTTTCTCTTGGATTAACAGGTGGTGCCGAGTCAGTTTCATTTTCTGATGCACTAGATTCAAGAGAATGTTCTTGTGAAGCAGGAGGATTTATAGTAGCCAAGTATGCATTCAGTATACTATCAGGTGCTTGGAATGTGATATGAGCATCACCGATAGCGTCTAGCATTTCTCCTATAAAACCAAATAATTCTACATCCGATGTTTCGGAATTGATTAAGTCATTGTGCTTTTCTTTTAACATTTTCCAATCTACGTTCCGTACTTCAGAGTAGGCATAGTTTTCGTTGAAGGTGTTCCATAAGATGTCGAAATTCAAAAGAGGGTCTTGAGATTCAAAGATTGGATTTTGGCACAATGAAAGAGGTGCTTGCAAGCGATTGAAGCTATACTGAGTAATCCCATATTTAAGTGTAAGCGTAGAGTCTGATTGACTTGCTACATCGTATAAGTCTAACAAAACATGCAATGAATCTGTCCAGTTGTTTACAGACGCCGATGCAGATGGTTGACATGATATTTCAGTTACATCATACATCTTATATGTTGAGTCTTTAATCTCTAAGTATACTCCATATCCTTCTTGCATCCAGAAACCATCTATCGAAGGCTCAGAGGAAGGAGATTGGCAATTCATGATACAGAATGCAATTAGTAAAAGAGCAGAATACCTCATAGC
>CALIQO010000301.1 GCA_938044055.1 uncultured Saprospiraceae bacterium | reverse complement strand
GCAGAAGCAATACTCATTTTATAAATCATAGGTACGAATATCTCAGCATTAAGAACCAGCGAATTAAGCTCTCTATCTATCGGAGCTACGCACAAGTATACAATGCCTCCATCATAATCATACTTAACTAAGTAAGGACTGCCATCTCGGTAAGTCATCAAGGTTTCTTCTGGTCGAGATTGATATCTTGTAATTTTGTAATTTTCCTTAGATTCTGGAAGAGTTATATTCCTAGAATTCTGCTGGAACACTTCCTTAAATATAAATTCATCGGTATTGATGGAACCGACTATCTTGCTTCCAGCTACCTTTTCAACTAGATTATTACCACCTACAGAATTCAAGAAATTATTGACAGACTGTATGTTTTCATTTTTACTAGGAAACATCAACAACTTACCACCCTGGGCCACATATTGCTTTAAACTAGAAGACAATCCTGAAGTGAAACCGCCGATATCATGTAAGATTATCAGCCTATAATCATTTAGTTTACTATAGTCTAGCCGGGTAGAGGAGGTGTAACTTACGTCAAATGTACTTAACCCTCCGAATAAAGCATTGAGGTATCTATTCTCACCTGCATCTGATAAAACCAATACATCAAGAGATTCATCAACATAAAAAGATATATAGTAACTGTCATCAAATTGTACAGGGTAATCGGCAATCTTAATAACAGCACGATGCCATCCAGGTTGTAGAATAGATAGAACAATTTCTACATCTACACTGCCGTCAGCGCCGATTGAATATTGGCCTTCTGGCCTCTCCTGTCCATCTTTTAATATGGAAAGCCTAACATTGTCGGCATCTTCAGTCCCGTAATTTCTGAGCTTAACCTTCAGAATATTGTCCTGCCCTAGAAAGGCCAACCCTGCTTCTAAGTATGCTGTATCTATAACAATATTGTTTTCTTGAACTGAGCGTACAGGGATGAAATTGTATTCTACAAGGGTATCCACATCTAGCTCATCTACAATGGAAGATTGAAAATCAGAGAGTAGATAAGATATTTTATTCTCTCCTTCAGCTTCCATGGCCTGTTTCTGGCGATTCATGATTATGCTTAAGGGTTCAACCGCAGGAGAAAGTTGTATTTCGTCTATTAAGTTGATAGCATCTTCCTTAGGAATCATGCGCTGATGCCTTCCTTCTAAGTCATGCGTTAAAATCTGAAACACATCACTCTCACTATAGGCTGCTATTATCTGCCGAGCTTTTTCTTTAGCGATGTCTATAAGTGGTGTCTGCGCAGACTCTGCTCTCATTGAAAACGAATTGTCAATGAAAATACTGACAGCGCTATTTCCTGCTTTAACCTCATTTCCCTTTGGAAGATAGGGTTGAGCGAATGCTGCAATAAGAAGACCTAGAGCAAGTAATCTACTTAGAAGGATAAGAAGTTCTCTCAATTTATTTCTCGAAGAGGTTTCTTCTTTTATTTCTTCTAGTAACCTGACATTGGTAAATGCTACCTTCTTGAACCTTCTGAAGTAAAACAGATGGACAATTATAGGTATGGCCAATAACAACAATGCCCATAAGAAGGAAGGATATAAAAATTCCATAGTCGGCAAAAATAGAATACTTCAATGAAATAGCATGTAGGCTTAGTGTAGTTATGTATATATTAACGAAAGAAAAAAGCACCTTTATATTAAAAAGGTGCTATTTATGTACATTCGGTTGAATGCCTATTATTCTGATTCGTGACGCTCAATCATTAATCGAATCATATCTTGAACATTTTTATAAGCCAGATTTAGGAAAAACGTGACATGTTTTAGGAAGTTAATTAGTGATTAACACTGAATTATGTCTATGCGCCTTACAAATCATCCTCGTTTTAGTCTTTTTCTTTCCTCTCAAGAATATTTATAAATTTGACTTTAAGTAAGTTGCTTTGATGATTACATCATCGTATGCTCAATAATTGATAATTAAAGAACGCTTTACATACCTTAAAGAAATCACGGATATGAAAAAATTACTTCCCTTTATTCTTTTAATGCTGATGGCTTGGACTTCTGATGGACAGATAGATCTAGAAAAATTCAGTGCAATGAAATTTAGAAACATAGGTCCAGCTGGAATGAGTGGTAGGATAACAGCAATCGATGTAGACTTAAGCAATGAAGATATTATATACGTAGGTGCTGCCAGTGGTGGAGTGTGGAAATCAGTAAATGGTGGAATTTCTTGGAAACCTGTTTTTGACGAGATGCCTACTTTATCGATAGGCTCGATTGCCATCGATCAATCTAATCCAGATGTCATATGGGTAGGAACTGGGGAAGGCAATCCGCGGAACAGTGTCAATGTGGGCGGTGGAATCTACAAGAGTATAGATGGAGGCCAATCTTGGAAATCGATGGGTCTTGAAAAAACCAAAGTTATCCATAGGGTTGTTGTTCATAGAGATAACCCGGATGTAGTTTATGCGGGAGCCTTAGGGAGTCCATGGGGTGATAGCAGAGATAGAGGTGTGTACAGAACAATAGATGGAGGTAAAACCTGGGAGAATGTTTTATACGTAGACGAGAGAACAGGTCCTGGAGACTTGGTTGTAAATCCACATAACCCTAACCACCTTGTCGCAGGAATGTGGTCTCATAGAAGAACACCGTGGGATTTCGTATCTGGTGGAGATGGTTCAGGAATGTATGTCACCTATGACGGAGGAGATAACTGGAAGAAGTTAACTGATAAAGAAGGAATGCCTAAGGGTGACTTAGGAAGGATCGGCTTGTCTTTCGCTCCTTCTAAGAAAGGACTAATCTATGCATTAATTGAAGCTAAAGAGAATGGCCTATATAAGAGTGTCGATGGTGGAAAAAAGTGGTCTCTTGTATCGAAAAAGAATATAGGAAATCGGCCATTTTACTATTCTGATATATTCGTAGATCCTTCTAATGAGAACAGGATTTTCAACTTATTTACCTATATATCTTTAAGTGAGGATGGAGGGAAATCTTTTACCCAGATAGCAGATTATGGCAATGCGGTTCATCCCGATCACCATGCTTTCTGGATATCTCCGACAGATCCAGATTATCTTATTAATGGTAACGATGGTGGAGCTACTATCAGTAGAGACAGAGGAAAGACCTGGGAGTTTGTTGACAATATTCCCGTCGGACAATTTTATCACGTAAACATTGATAATGACTTTCCGTACAATGTATATGGAGGTATGCAAGACAATGGCTCATGGATTGGACCTTCATTTGTTCTGAAGCCTGGTGGAATAAGAAACTCAGACTGGCAAGAACTTTACTTCGGCGATGGATTTGACGTAAGTCCTTTTCCAGGAGATAGTCGGTATGGATATGCTCAATCTCAGGGAGGGAACATAGGTTTTTATGATCGAGAAACAGGAAGGGTTAATTTCGTAAAACCAGCTCACCCTGACGGCGAGCCGCTCCGATACAATTGGAATGCACCATTTGCTCAGGATCCATTTAATGAATGTGGGATATACTTCGGCAGTCAATATCTCCACTACAGTTCAGACTGTGGACAGAACTGGACGATTTTATCACCAGATTTAACTACTAACGATTCTTTGAAACAGAAGCAAGATGTAAGTGGTGGTCTTACCATCGATGCGACCAATGCAGAAAATCATACAACTTGTTTATCTATCGCTCCATCTCCTGTTGATAAGAATGTGATATGGGTAGGAACAGATGATGGAAACCTGCAGATTACTAAGGATGGTGGAAAAACATGGAAAAATATGGCCAATAGATTAAGCGGTCTACCTTCAGGTTCTTGGCTTCCACAGATCGAGGTGTCTGCTTCTAACGCTGGAGAGGCGTTTATTGTAGCTAATAATTATCGTAGAAACGATTATACACCTTATGCTTATCATACAACCGACTATGGTGAAAGCTGGCGTAGAATAGCAGATGGTAACAACGTGAAGGCCTTCACAACATCTATTGTTCAGGATGACGTACAAGAGAATTTATTGTTTCTAGGTACAGATGGTGGATTGTATTTTAGCTTAAATAAAGGTGTAAGATGGCAGAAATGGGATGAGGGTTTTCCATCTGTTCAGGTTCGTGATATGAAGATTCACCCTGTGTATGGGGATTTGGTATTGGGTACATTTGGTAGGGCTTTCTGGATTCTGGATGATATCAATCCGCTTAGAAAATTAGCTGCTGAAGGCACCAATCTCTTAAACACAGATCTTGCAGTTTTTCAACCACAAGATGCATTCCATGCTTATTACAGATCTTATGATGGAATTCGATTCAATGCTCAAGGAGATTTTACAGGAGATAATAAAGGAGCAGGATCTGCTGTTGTATCGGTATGGGTAAAACCTGCTGAAAAGAAGGAGAAAGATAAGCCAGCAATGGACAAGAAAAAGAAAAGTAAGAAAGGGGAGAAAGGCAAGTCAGAAATGAATGATAAAAAGAAGAAAAAGAAAAAGCCTCAAGATGCCATTATGATGATTATAGATTCAGGCGGAGACACGATAAGAACAACTTCAGTTAAGCTTAAAGAGGGAATGAATAAAGTGTTTTGGACATTGAATAGGGATGGAGTACGGTTTCCGAGAAGACAAGAACGGAGAGGAGGTAATAGCAAGTATGCTCCTGGTGGTAGAGATGTGATGCCAGGATCTTATAAGATGGTGCTGGCCTATGGCGACCACAAGGATTCAACAATGATTACGGTCAAGCTAGATCCTAGAGTAGATCAAGATATGGAGGCTCTTAAGGCGCATGAAGAATTAGCTGCTAATTATGAAACACATGTGCAGTCGGCTACTGATAGTTATAATAAAATCAAGAATGCCCGTAAGACCATGAAGGTGGTGAAAGCTGTACTGGAAGTTCAGCTGGATTCTACAAGTAAGTCACTGCTTAAGGATGCTAAAGGAATTGAAGGAAAGTTAGATTCGTTGAGCAACCTATTTATGGATGCTCCAGGAAAGAAAGGAATCCAGAGAAACCCTAATACCCTTAATGCTACACTCTCAAGTGTAAGAGGATATATGAGGACTCCGTGGAAAGTACCCGGCAGCAATACCAGAGCCGTTATGAACAAGGCTATAAAGGTAACCGAAGAAACAACGGGAGCGGTAGATGGTTTCTTTGGAGGAGATTGGAAAGATTTTCATGAAGCTGTAGATGCGCTTAGTATAGACCTATTTAGTCCTATGAAAGAGAAGGAATAGAA
>CALIQO010000300.1 GCA_938044055.1 uncultured Saprospiraceae bacterium | reverse complement strand
GTTCCCAAAACCAATAAATATATTAATAACTTTTTCATAATTTCTAAAGATTTTGAGATTAGTAACCTGGATTCTGTACAAGTAATTCATTCAAGCTTAATTCGCTTTCAGGAATTACGCCTAGTAATCTGAAATCACTGTAGCTCAGTGTAGGTGTACCTGATGAAGCCGTCTTGGTAATGTCCATTCCATTTCTCTTCAAGTCAAACCATCTGTGGCCTTCCATAGCAAATTCTACTCTACGTTCTTTCATTATCAGATCTACAAGAGCTTGACCACTAGCCATACTCTCTGCAGTTCCTCTAGCTGTTCTGAACGTATTCAGAAAACCTTGAGCAGCAGAATCATTTCCACCTCTCGCATTCGCTTCAGCAGCAATCAGATACAGTTCTGAAATACGAATAAGGGGCACATTTTCCAGAAAATCTCCTTTTTCTCCTTGCCACTTTTCACACTTTCTTGTTCCTGCAGGAATATCAGGAAGTGTAGTCCATATGGTATCTCTGATATCTCCAGCATCGCTGTCAAGATCTGCTAGCATTTCAGGACTTCCTACAAGGATAAACTGGGAAGAAGAGCTCGTATTATTAGATAAAGTAGATATACTATTATTAGCACCATCTACTGTACTCCAATCCGTCGGTCTGATTTCAGCTTCAAGAACAGATTCTGGATGCGGTGACGCAAACCAAGAATCGAAGTATGCACCTCTATCAGAAATCAACTCAACTCCTGATCCAGTTATAGCCGCGCTGGCATTAGAAGCCGCACCACTATAATCACCAGCATACAACAACACTCTTGCAAGCAGCGCCTGGGCTGATGCTTTAGTAGCTTTAAATGGAGCCTGTGCATTATCCCCTAATAGACCTACAGACGCATTCAAGTCAGATGTAATCTGAGCATACAATTCAGTATTCGTCGCTCTTGCTTGAAAGTTAAAAGCGTCCGATACTGTATTAGTAGGAGTTGTTATTAAGGGAACTGTAAGATTAAATCCGTTTACTTCCTGACCAGGTTCATAACCATACACTTTTGCCATTTCGTGATAGTAAAGGCCTCTCAGCAGAAAGGCTTCACCTTTAATCTGCTGTTGAAGATCTACTTCATCAGCCGTAAGGTCGGCTAGACCATCAATCTGTGCAATAATGGTGTTCAGGTTATTGATTCCTACGTATAAACCCCATCGTCCCATATGAGATCTAATGGCATTAACATAATTCGCTTCAAATCTTCCTGTTCGATTATTAAAATCTACATTGTCAGCCATTATTTCAGGGTTGACAATTCCGTTCTGACCCATCCACCCAAATAGGTGTACACGTCTATACGCTGTATTCAATAAACCTTCGAAACCAGCAACCTCTGACAGAGATTGTTCTGGAGACAAGGACTCAGGGTTTTCTACTTCCAGCTGTCCGCCACAAGAAAAGAAAAACACAATTCCTAAGCCCAATATATATTTAAGTATAGTATTCATTATACAATTTTTTATAAGTTATAAACTGGGTTAGAATGATACATTAATTCCTGCAGCATATTGTCTTCCAACTGGAAAGGCAAATGATGTACCTCCTGTAAATGCTGCTCTATTAGACACAGCTTCTGGATCTATTCCATCGAACTTAGTCCATGTAATCATGTTTAGTCCTTGTACAAAAATCACTGCACTTCCTAAGCCTAAACTAGAAGCTGTACTTCTAGGAATAGAATAGGTTGCTCTAATCTCCTTTAACCTTGCATATCCGGCATCACTATAGTATCTAGTAGATCCTACTACTCCATAGTTCTCTTGGTTAACGCCTTCTATAATTCCTCCTTGTACGGGCTTATTAGCATTGGTTACGTCTCCTGGATTCTTCCAATAATCAATGGTAGAAGCCAATTGATTGTTAGGTGTTGCAGATCCATCTGCCAATCCGAAAAGATCGTTGTTCAATACGTGGTTTCCACCTTGGAATTGTACAAAACCCATTAGGTTAAATCCTTTATAACCTAATTCTGTTCTAAATCCACCAAAATAATCAGGAACTGGTCCGTCAAATTGTCTTACATCGTCAAAGCTAGGTGCATAAGTAGGAACACCATTGGCATCATATACTAAGTTTCTACCATTAGCTGGATTTACTCCTGCAAACTCAAGTAAGTTATAGAATGATATAGGCTGACCTACAATCAACTGAGGGAAAGCACCATTAAATATGGTATCTCTATCTCCGGTTAATTCAACTACTTTGTTTCTCTGAAGTGAGAAGGTACCTCCTACATTAACGGTAAAACCTGCTCTATTAAGCAATACAGCATTTAACTCAAAATCAATACCCTGGTTATTCACCTTTCCTACATTCTCTGTAATGGTAGAATTGGTAATTCCGGCTGTCTGAGGTATCTGCGTATTTAGAAGTAAGTTACTATTATTCTTATCATATGCATCTATGGTTCCATAGATTCTATTGTTAGCGAATGCGAAATCAAGACCTACGTTAAACTGAGCTGACTCTTCCCATGCAAGTAGATCGTTAGCTAGTCTAGTCGGTGCAAGCCCAGGAGCGCCTAGATACTGTCCACTGGTTCCGAATATTGCTAAGGAAGAGAAATCTCCGATAGCAGAGTTACCAGTGACACCATAAGATACTCTTAGTTTTAATTCATCCAAACCAGAGTCTTGCATAAATCCTTCTTCTATGATCCTCCATGCTACTCCACCTGCATAAAAAAGACCATACTTCGTCGAAGTACCAAATCTTGAAGATCCCTCATATCTCATCGAAGCAT